>CAZANS010000006.1:0-21801 GCA_964486565.1 uncultured Victivallales bacterium | reverse complement strand
ATAGAGAGATGGCTGGTGTGGCCGATGCCGTGTCGGGGCCTTGTGGGGGCGGTTTTGCGGAGCTGTGGAAAGTGGCGTACCCGCTTATCATAACGAATGCGACGCACACGGTGATGCAGTTTGTTGACCGGAAGTTTCTTGCGATGAGCTCGACGCGTGATGTCGCGGCGGCTCTTCCGGGTGGGCTCCTGGCCTTCACCATGTTCACTTTCTTCATGGTGACGACTGGGTTCACGGCGGCGATAGTGTCCCAGAACCACGGCAGGAAGAACCTTGCCGCCTGTTCGAGGGTTCCTTGGACTGGTTTCTATTTTGCGCTGGCCTCCGGGGTGTTCTGCTCTTTGTTCCTGACATGGCCGGGATGCATGCTTATCGTCGCCGGGGGGCATCCGCCTGACCTGATCGCATCGGAGCTCTCATACTTCAGGATGATCATGCCCAGCGGGGGTTTCATCTTCATCAGTACGGCCTTCTGCGCGTTTTTTTCGGGCCGGGGGAGGACCTGGACGGTGGCATTGGTGCATTTTCTGGCCAGCGCGCTTAATATACTTCTGGACTACATGCTTATTTTCGGCAAGTTTGGCGCGCCTGCAATGGGAATCGCCGGGGCGGGGCTGGCCACCACGCTGTCATGTGTGGCGGGAGCAGGCATGGCATTCGCGTTTTTCATACTTCAGAACCAGTCGAGATTTCCCACTAGGTCGGGGTGGCGCTATCGTCATGACGACATGCTCAGGCTGGTTTCCTTCGGCGCGCCGGCGGGGATGCAGGTGCTGTTCTCGGTAGGGGCTTTCGCGGTGATTGTCTTCCAGATCGGCAGAATCGGACAGATGGAGCTGGCTGCCACCACCATAGCACTCTCCATCAACATGCTTACATTCATGCCGCTTATGGGGATATCCGAGGCCACGGGGATAATAGTCGGCAAGCATATCGGCGCCGGCAGACGCGATACAGCCAGTGGCACGGCAATGCTGGCATGGAAGGTGTCGAGCCTTTACATGGTGGCTATCGGCCTAGTCTACGTAATCTTCCCTGATATCCTGCTCGAGTTTTTCTCCCCTGGGGATGGAAGCGGGACTGCGGATTTCGCGGGAGTCCTCGAGACCGGCAGGATAATCCTGATTTTCGTGGCGTTCCACAATTTCTTCAACGCCGCTCGTTTCGTATTCATGGGAGCTCTCAGGGGCGCCGGAGACACCAAAGTGCCGATGTGGATCATCATAGGCTGCTCCTGGACCATGCTCGCCCCAGGTGGGTACATCCTGGTCAATGTCCTTGGAATGGGCATATTCGCAGTATGGGTATTCCTCACGTCCTACGGGGCTTTGCTGGGGTTTCTGATATGGCTCAGGTTCAAGTCAGGCGCGTGGAGGAGCATAGAGATGCTGGAGCCTGTGCCGGCAGCCGCAAAGCCTGTCGTTATGGAAGCGCTCGACTACGAGTCAGAAAGCCCGCACGTGTAGATCTTGAAGTTCCCGGAATATTAATTCCCGACTATCGCCTCGAAATCGGCAGAGGACAGAGGACGGAAATCCTAAGCACGAAACTCTAAATCCTAAACAAGGGAAAGAAGTTCTGAAGTTCTGGAGTTGTTTTCGATCATCCGTTTGAGGCGGACAGGCCCGGCGCTTAAGGAAGATGCCGTCGTTTTTTTCGTATATTCAGGCGATTATGGTTCGCTTTGTCGGTATTTACGCGCCGCAGGCTCTGGAGTGCGCAACTCTTTAAGTTGCGCTTTGACTTTGACAAGAGATGAAATGCCAGCCATAAGGCTGGCGATCCATTTGGGTTTCGCAACGCCATACAGATTTAAAGATTTGGGAAAAGATGATGGTGAAAGATTACGGCGAACTGACACCTGAACTCTGAACACTGAAACCAATTGATCTCGCGCCAGTCCGCCTATGGTGTAGTTTTCATAGTGAGCAGATGTCTGTGGCCAGGATTTCGAGAGCGATTTTGGCGTCGGAGCCGCTGGACACGAGAGCCTTGTTGACCTCCAAAATCTTGGTCATCCCGCGTCCCAGCGCTGAGTCCGCGAATCTCGAGGACTGCGAATAAAGCATCCATACAGCGTATGGCTTCCTTTTCAGCAGCATGCTTCCCTGAAGCTTGTCCTTGACTTCCGGGTGCATACCGCCGAGCAGGCCTTGAAACCTGTTGAAGTCGCAGTTCCCGGGAATCTGCAGCAGCTTGGCCGCGGCCTTCACCTGTATCATGTCCTTGAAACGGTTCGCAAGGGAGTATACCATGGAGATGGCGGCGCTTTTGTCCACACAAAGAATATTCAGGGTTTCCAGGGCTTGGGGCAGTTTTTTTGAGGTCATCGCGTCGGCGAAAGCCCAGCCTGCGGCCTCCGGGGTGAAGCAGCAGATCTGTTTGCAGTGCTCGAGAGAGATTGATCTCTCCGGATATATGAAGGACACCAGCTTGTCGAGCTCGCTGACGATCCTGCCTGCGTCTGTGCTGCATGCGGCGGAGAGGAACTCCACCGCGTCGGGGGTTATCCTCACCTCCAGCGACTGGCAGGTCTTCATTATCATTATCTTGAGGTCCTCCTCCCATTTCCTCGCCGCGATGTCTATCTTGTCGAACATGTGGACTTCCCCGGCCTTCTCGCATGCCTTGAAAAGGGCCGAGCGCCTGTCCATCTGCGTGCCGTCAATGATCAATGTCATGCTATCTGAAAGTCCAGACTTAAGGGTCCCCACAAGCCTTTGGCCGGCTGCTTTTGCCGCGTCTGTCTTGCTCAGGGTAGAAAAGTCAAGACGCTTGACCCATAAATACTTGTGCTCACCGAAGAGGTCGGGAGTCTGGATGGAAACGATCAGGTCGCCTATCATCTGCGGCAACTTGACCTCGGAACTGTCCGCGTTTATGATCTCCAGGCTTGGATTCTCCTCGAATTTGTCCCCGCAAAGTCCGCGTACCAGCGAATTGGCCTTCTGGCGTATGCTGAAAGTGTCGCTGCCGGAAATAAGATATAGTGCAGACATCGAATTCCTCTACCTTTGACGATGTTAGAGTAGATCCCTCTGGAAAATCACCCTGAGTTCAGGTTTGAACTTCTCGTTCACCCCCGGGGCGTTCTCGAACTCCTTGAGGAACTCCTTCGCCTGCTCCCTGGCCCTTTTCTCGTCCACGAAACTCAGGTTCCTTATCCGGTCGATCCTTTGGTCGCAGAGAGCATCAATCCATTGTTGTATCTCCGGGCTGCTCTCAGGCAGCTTGCCCGCCTGCGACACGGTGTCGGTCATCACCAGAAGGAACTCGTATAGCTCGGCTTCCTTGACGCCGGGGAACACATCCCTTGCTATTGGAATAAGGTCGTTCGCCGACAGCGAGGTCATGGGAGTCTCCCTTGACCCTGTCGGGGTTATCAGCTCGACCATGCTGCCGATGATGTTTCTTATCCTGCCGTCCGTAACCAGCGTGTCGGCGTACTTCGACCCGCTGGAGGCAACCTGGTCCTGGAATTTCTTGATCTGATCCAGCCTTGCCATTTTCGCCTCGATCCATTCCTCGTTGCCGGGCCTTCTGGCATTCTCGCTCCTGAGGAAAACCTTCGCCGCCTCGGCATTCCCGCGGGAGGCCATTGCATATACCCTTACCAGAAGGCTGTTCTGCCAAGAGTTTTTGAATAGTGCCTCTACCTCCTTCAACCTTTCTTCCAGGCGGGTTTTCTCCTCGCTTATCCTTCCGGACTCCTCCTTGGTGTTTGTGGTCTGTGAAGCCAAGAGCTTGAACTTCTCCTCCTTGATTGTGAACTCGCGCTCCTTCTCCTCCAGCATCTCGGCCTTCCTGCGGTTCTCCTCGATCAGCTCGGAGAGCTGGCTGGAGACTTCCTCGCGGATCCTGACTATCTGAACATGCGAGTCGGCCAGTTGGTCCGTCATTCGCCGGTTGCGGATCCTTTCCTGAAAATAAAGCATCCTCGTTCTGAGTTCCCGGTCGAAATCATTCTTCGAGGAGGGCAAGATCCTGTAGAGTTTATCCCATTGATCCTCGATCTCGGAGACATTCAAGGCACTGTCTCCTATCATCGCGCCAAGCGAGCTCACGAGGCTGGAGTTGCGGTCGCGCTTCTCGTTGCGGTGCGACATCAGCATCCAGGCAACTAGTACGACCGACAGAAGTATCGGGGTGCCGATGATCACTGCCCGGGTCAGCGCCGCCACAGTAATGCTACCCTTCACCTTCTCCACCCTGATATGCTCCTCCCTCTCCTTGGAGAGCTTCTGTAGGTCGTAGTCGAGGCGCTTGATGGAGATCGTGTGCACGCCAGGGACGAGATCCTTGTCCGGCGCGGTAGTCTGGCGGACCTCCCATATATCCCTTATCAGCTCCTCCATGTTCTGGAAGCGTTTGTCCGGCTCCTTCTCAACCATTTTCTTGACAAAATTGGAGACCTTGACGGGGATCATCAGGTCAATCTTGTTCAGCGGCTTCGGCGGGTCGTAGAAATGCTGGCGGGCAACGGTCTTCAGCGTTGAGCCGCTGAAGGGTAGTTTCCCCGAAATCATCTGGTACAGGCTGATCCCGAGGCTGTAGATGTCGCTGCGGGTGTCTATCTTCTCTCCCGTGAACTGCTCCGGGCTCATGTAGGACGGACTCCCGGAAATCTCCAGGTCCTCATGCCACTCGGACTCGCTTATGGCCAGCCCCAGATCGGTGAGCTTGACGGTGCCCTCCTTGGAAAGCATAATGTTCTCCGGCTTGACATCGCGGTGTATCAGCCCCTCCTCTGTCCAGGCAAAATGCAGCCCCTCGGCGACCTGCTGGCATATATGCAGGGCCTCGTCCACGTCTATCCTGCCACCGCGTTTGATCTTGTCCTTGACAGTCTCCCCCTCGATGAATGTCATGGCCATGAAGCAGACCCCCTCCTCCTCGCCGACACCGAGGGACTGGACCAGGTTGGCGTGCGAGAGTTTGGCCGCGGCGCGGGCCTCCTTCAGGAAGGAGTCAATCCCCTTTGTGTTGGAGTATTCCTTCGACAGCACCTTCAGCGCCACGCTGCGGTCGAAGGATATCTGGCTGGCGAAATATACTGATCCTATCGACCCTACCCCGAGACAGCGCTTGATGATGAAGTCGCCGAGTATCCTCCCGGACTGGAAGGGATCCTTGCTCAGATGGTTTGTCTTGCCGCAGTCAGGGCACCTGACCTTGCGACCGAGCATCGAGTCGGTGATCCCCCGCATGTGGTACGAACAAAAAGGACATTGTATCCGCATATCTTTATTCCCCGATAATCTTTACCAGAACTCTCTTGCGCCGCTTGCCGTCGAACTCCCCGTAGAAAACCTGCTCCCAGGGTCCCAGGTCGAGCTTTCCGGCACTTATCGCCACGACGGCCTCGCGCCCCATAACCTGACGCTTAAGATGGGCGTCGGCATTGTCCTCGAAACCGTTGTGACGGTACTGGCTGTGCGGCTTCTCCGGAGCAAGCTTCTCCAGCCAGCATTCAAAATCATGGTGCAGCCCCGACTCGTCGTCGTTGACGAACACCGAGGCCGTTATGTGCATCGCGTTGCAGAGCAGCAAGCCCTCGCTCACCCCGGATTCCCTCAGACAGCCCTCGAGCTCGGGGGTGATGTTCACATAGGCCCGCCTTGTATCGGTATTGAACCATAGCTCCTTACGGTAGCTCTTCATCTCGTCATCTCCCCTCAAAAACAATCTCTCGCCAAAAAGCTTCTCCAAACCTCCAAACCGGGAAACCCCGGCACCAGACCCTAACATACCTCCCATTCAGACCTATTCAAACACCTTTAATAAAAATTGAACGCATCATAGGGACGGAGTATTCCCTGCCCCCCGTACTCTTACACTTACTCGTACACGCAAATCCTCCCCCGTTCCCCTGCTGACTGTCCCCCGGGACACGAGGTCCGGCGCACCAATTCGTTCGCATTCTTTCCTTTTTCTGTCGTCACTCCCGGTCTGTTTTCGCAACTGTTCGTTTAAGCAGGTCGCGTAAGGGTATCCGGGGAAGGGTGGCGGTTAAGTCTGCGAGTAAGTGTCTGAGCCGAGCAGATGCCACACTTAACCGCTCCACTTCGTCCCCCCCACTTAATCGGATACCCTTACCCGACCCGCTTCCTCGATCTTGATATTTCTCTGCGAACAAGTATTTCTAGAGTATTTTTTCTAGGGACGGAGTATTTACTCCCTCAGCGGCTATGATTCCGAGGGGGGTAACCATCGCGCTAGAGTATCGCCAAGAACTCTTCCGGCAACAAAACAGGGATGTTTGATTTTGGAAAGTCCTTGCTGTTACGAGTAATGATAAAATCGGCCTCCGCATGGACAGCGGAAAAAAACTGGATAGCATCTTCAAAATCACTTATTTTGGAATCGATAGACTGATTGAGGATTTGTTCGTCAAATGGAACCGGGCTGAATGTCCCTCTCAACAGCTTGATTGCGCGACTCGCATGCTTCTTATCACAGAACCTGGAGATGATATAGTAAATGTTGTTGAAGCTTATTACGGAAACAAACGCAGACAACTGGCCGCGTTCCGCCATATCCCATACAGAAACTGATGCGTCATACTGCGGTTTCCTCTCCTGAAAAACATCAAGCAGGACATTGGTATCGATAAATACTCTCATTTTTCGATGCCGTATTTCTGAGAGAGGATGTCACCAATTGTGCCCTTATAATCGAAATCGTCCGGCAACGAGGCCAGCATCCCGCTGGCTTCTTTTGCCAAAGGGCCAAGGCGAGGGACAGCTAATTTCCTCTGGCTACGCGATTTGATATAGCTTACGAACATCGCCGATATGCTCGTGCCCTCTGACTTCGCCAATTTATGGGCGAGAATAATTGAATCCCTGTCTGCACTTAATGTCAATCGTCCTGAATTCATTAAAAGCTCCTATACGTATTAAATATTTATAACTATACGTATTAAAGATCGCTTGTCAAGAGAGTTCACTGTTATATTTGAAAAAAATCTTTCCTTTGAGCCAGTTTTGAAATTGGCTCTAGAGGCAAGAACCTTTTCCGCATTTTACACGGAGGAAGTTCATTCGTTGCTCCATGGGCAGGGCGAGGAGCTTCCGAATCAGGATTCTGTCGGCCTGGGTTGAATCACTATCGGAGCACTTCTTTTTAGGAGGGGCGCATTGCTTTTTTCTTTTCATCCAGTGTTTCCCTCAATAATTCCATGACTGCCAAGTCCTTCGGACGACCAAGCGCTTCCTTGCTTTTCACTATGTCGTCAAGTCCGGCCACCATGACCTCGCCATTGGCTAAGACTAACCTGTCAGCCCTGCTTTTCAAGGAAGACAACGACTTGATCCCGGGGGGATAGTTCTCATCTATAAAATCAATGACAATGCCTTCATTCTCGTTGATAAGCCTTATGACCTCATTTTCTTTTATGACCAAGACATCTGCATCTAGGATTGTGGCGATCCTGCCGATCTTTTTGAAATTTATCTTTGTCAGCTGGATCAGGAAATCAAAATCCATTGTGGTGACAGGAACTCCCTGAAGGGCTGCTGCTGCATTTCCAATCAGAACAGCGTCAAGCCTGCAATGTCCGAACGACGCTGCTATTTTATCCAGCAAGTATGTAGCATTCATCGCAAACCTCATGCACAATGCGGTTCTCATGCAGAACCAAGATTATATACGGTAGTATCGCATCAGAACAGATTAATGCAAGCCTGTGCTCCAAAACATGCGGGCAATCATTGTCCGCTGGAAGCTCCACTTTGGAGTCCACGCTTTAGCGTGTCTTCCGTTCCACTGTCCCCCGGGACACGAGGTTGGGAGCACCAATTCGTTCGCATTCTTTCCTTTTTCTGTCGTCACCGCCGGCCTGTTTACGAAACTGTTCGTTTAAGCAGGTCGCGTAAGGGTATCCGGGGAAGGGTGGCGGTTAAGTCTTCGGGTAAGTGTCTGAGCCGAGCGTATGCCACACTTAACCGCTTCTCTTCGTCCCATACTTGCTCTTTCCCCCGATACAAAGGACCAGGGGCATGACCGGATATTCGGGTATTTTTTTCTGTTTCAGGCTTGAACCTTGCTCTTTGCCCATGTAATCTCCCGTCCATGAAAAAAACAATTTTTATCGGCTAACATGGACATCATGATCATATCAGGGTTTCTCGGTTCCGGTAAGACTACAGTCCTCTTGCGACTGGCGAAAGCACTTGTCGAGAACACTGGCATGAAGGTCGCAATCATAGAGAACGAGGTGGGCAAAATTGGGGTGGATGGTCAGATGATAAAGGCCGAAGGGCTTGCCGTAAAGGAGCTATTCTCGGGTTGTATCTGCTGCACGCTGAAATCCAGCCTGTCGAGAACGCTTGTCGAGCTTGCAAGGGATATCAGGCCGGACATCGTGATTGTTGAGCCGTCCGGAGTGGCCGTTCCAGACATGATTTTGGAGGCCATGTCAGGAACTTGCGTGCCCGTCGGGAAAACGCTTCTGATTAATCTTGTTGATGCGACGCGATCTCAACTAATCTTCAGAAAGCCTCTTCTGCCGGTTGTCGGCAAAGGGATAGAGACAGCCGACATGATTCTGGTCAACAAGGCCGATGCTGTCGGGCCCGAACTTCTCAGCCATGTTGAAGCAGAGATATATGCGATACGCCCCGAAGCCAACCTTCATTTCGTGTCGGCGCTGACCGGCGATGGCATGGAGTCAATTCTCACAGCATTCGAAGAAGATTCTTATGCAAAGAGAACTTCTTCAATCTCTCCTGGAACTGCGGAATTCGCAAAAGGTGAAAATTCGGAGCGGGTTCCAGATGCGTCTGTTTTCGCGGAACAATTCAACTTATCATTCTCTTCACCTCAAAATAGAGAGGCGTTGGAGCAAAGATTAGGTAAAATGCTCGAAGACATCTCTGTCGCCCTTGAAGGCGAAGGGAAAGTCACGGTCGGACACATCAAGGCGATAATTAAGGACGACGAAGTCGGCGGCTATCTTCAAGCGAGCCTGACCGATTTCGGAACCAAGCCTCGATTCCGCGGGGCCATTGACAAACCGCTGGAAAAGGCCTGCATCACGCTAAATGTCATCGTATATGGGATTGGCTCCTTGTCGCTTTCTGTTTGCATGAGGAAATTACTCGGGGATTTGTCTTAGAGAAAAATGGTGACAGCCTGGCGAAGTAGCTGATGACAAGCGATTAATGATGAAATTATTGGCATTTTAACTTAAAATAGCACAATAGTTTATGTGTAACATATTAATATCAAGCGCTATGCGTAGAATGGCACCGAATTTTACGGCTTCGAGCCTACCTTCTTTCGGGATGATGTCAGCGATTTCGTCACATCCAAGAAGGCATATGCCAAGAAGTTCCGTAAGAAGGTAGAATGGGTGGTGTCAAACCTGACCAATGTGGTCGACGCGTTGGCATCGGAGCCGGATCTGCCGAATCACATTAATCCAAAAGGCCTGGCCAAAGTCCTTGTCACGGGCTTCCCTTCGTTCGCTTCGTACTTCATTGATGACTTCCCTTGCGTTTCGGCCGTAGAGCTTCGCGTGGCGCAAGAGAAGCAGAGTGTCTGGCCATACAGACTCCACTGCCAACCCTCTTGAGGTACCCAATACATAAGAAAGGTTTCTATACATAAGAAAGGTTTCTAGGGACGGAGTATTTATTCCCTGTCCGGGGAAAATCGATTTTTTTTCAAAATTTTGCTTGACAGGCATAAAGGTGCGGGGTAGTTTGGTTATCATATAAGAGAGTTGGTATCATATATGGAATCAAAAATTACAGACAGCTGTGCGCCGGGTCTTGAGCGTGGTCTGATGCTTTTGGAGATGGTGTCGAATTCGTCCGGGCGCGGGATAGGGTTCAAGGACTTGGTTGGCATGTGCGGAGTTCCGCCGGCTTCTGCGGCGCGTTTTTTACGTGTTTTGGTTGAGCGAGGTTATCTGGCGAAGCATCCTGAGACGGGTCTTTACCGTGTGGGTCCGACGCCATCGAGGCTTGCGGAGCGCGGGACCTGGGAGAGTCGTTTGCTTGCGTCTGCGGGGAATGTTTTGCGTGATTTGCGCGACCATACGGGTCATACTGCTACGTTGTTCATATGGGATGGTGACAGTATTCGTTGCGCGGCGAAGTGTCAGCATGAGAATTCTTTGGCGATGCAGGAGGTCGGTGCTGTCAGGAAGGATATCTTGGCATTCCCTTGGGGCTGGATATTTGCCGACAGTTTGGGCGGGGATGAGGTAAAGGCTTTGCTCAAGGGGCTTCCGACCGGCGAGATGACGGTTGAACGTTACCGGAATGGGCTGCCCGCATATCACAGGAACGGATTTGCCTATGACGGCAATCCTGAACGCCAATGGACGCGTTTTGGTGCGCCTGTAAGGGACAAGGAAGGGAAGATTGTTGCCGCTGCGGCGTTGGGAGTGCCGCGCTGCCCGTTGCCTGAAGACGAGATTGAACGCCTCGGACGACTGCTCAGGGAGGCCGCCGGAAAACTTAGCAGCAAGTAGAAGGGAGAAAACCATGACCCGCCAACCAAACATCGTGTTGATTCTGATTGATGACCTGGGATGCCGAGATCTCGGCTGCTTCGGGTCGAGCTTCTATGAGACTCCCCGCCTGGACGCTCTCGCGGCAGAAGGTGCGAAGTTCGCAAATGCCTACGCGAGCTGCCCGGTATGCAGCCCCACGCGCGCAAGTATCATGTCCGGGAAATATCCCGCACGCGTCGGCATTACCCAGTTCATAGCCGGCAGGCGCAACGGCCGCGTCCTCGAGGCTCCGTTCCTCCACTACCTGCCGCTTACCGAGACTTCCGTGGCAAAAGCGCTCGGGGAGGGCGGATACCAGACTTGGCACGTCGGCAAATGGCATCTCGGCGACGAAAACTTCTTCCCCGAAAAACACGGATTCGATGTCAATGTCGGCGGATGTCACATGGGTTGCCCCCACCACGGCTACTTCAGCCCCTGGAAAATCCCCACGCTCACCGAAGGCCCCGAAGGTGAATACCTCACCGACCGCCTGACAGACGAGACCGTAAAGCTTATCCGAAACCGCGACCGAGAACGCCCATTCTTCCTGAACCTGAGCCACTATGCCGTACATACCCCGATACAGGCTCCGGAACATCTGGTTGAGAAATACCGGCGCAAGGCCGCGGCTCTGGGGCTCGACAAGATCAACCCGATAATAAACGGCGGCCCGATGACCTTCATCTCCCCCGGGCGCGAGGACAAGCCCATGCCCCATATCAAGCGCAGGATGCTGCAGTCCGACCCGGTGTACGCCGCCATGATGGAAAACCTCGACACCAACATCGGCAAGGTTCTCGACACCTTGGAGACAGAAGGTCTGAGCGACAACACTCTGGTGATATTCACCAGCGACAACGGCGGGCTGGCCACTGCCGAGGGCAGCCCCACATGCAACGCGCCTTTCGCCGAGGGCAAGGGCTGGGACCGCGAAGGCGGAAACAGGGTCTGCCAGATCGCACGTTGGCCCGGGGTGATCAGGGCAGGTTCAATTTGCGGGCCCCCCGTCCAGAGCTGTGACTTCTACCCCACCTTCCTTGAGGCCGCAGGCCTGCCCCTGCGCCCTGAACAGCACCGCGACGGGATCAGCATGATGCCCGCGCTCACAGGCAAGGGCACCATGCCCGACCGCGCTTTGTTCTGGCACTACCCCCACTACAGCAACCAGGGGGGCTCGCCCGCCGCATGGATCCTCCGTGACGGATGGAAATTCATCCGCAACTACGACGCGGACACCGAAGAGCTCTTCCACCTGCCAAGCGATGTCAGCGAGTCGAACAACCGAGCAAATGAATTCCCCGAACGCGCAGAAAGTCTCTCCAAAGAACTCGAGGCATGGCAACGCGAGATCGAGGCTTTTATTCCCACCACGAACCCCGAATGGGAACGACTCAGCGCAATGATACCGAAAATCGAGAACAACGCCCACGAATAACATAATATGTGCAACGAGCCAATAAATGATCCCTCCGATAAAAAACACATAACATAAGGAGTAAAAAATGAGCGAGGAATCCCGCAAGAACATCATCTGGATATTTGGCGACCAGCACCGGGGTCAGGCACTCGGTTGCCATGGCGACCCGAATATCCATACCCCGAACGCCGACCGCATGGCCATGAACGGGGCGGACTTCCCGAACGCAGTTGCAGGATTCCCGCTTTGCTGCCCGTTCAGAGGATCGCTCCTCACCGGCCTATACCCCCACAAGTGCATCCCGGGCCATGAATATCCCCTGCCGGACGGGCAGTTGACAATCGCCGACGTGTTCAGGGACAACGGCTACCACACCGCATATTTCGGCAAATGGCACTGCGACGGACACCATGAGCGAGACGGCCGCGCGGCAATGCATACCGTCCCGCGAGGACGGCGCGGCGGATTTGACACCTGGCTCGGATTCGAAAATAACAACAGCCAGTGGGACTCATGGCTGCACGGACACGACGAGTCCGGAAGCGAGGTACCGCACTACCGCCTGCCAAAATACGAAACCGATGCACTTACAGATATACTCGTTGAGTATTTGCGATCAAGGGAAAAGAACGCCGCCGACTCGAAACCCTTCTTCGCGGCTCTGTCGGTACAGCCCCCTCACGATCCGCATGTCGCGCCAGAGGAATGGGCCAGGAGGCATACCCCGGGCGCGCTGGATCTGCGAAGAAATGTGCCCCCGGTGCCCCGCGTCGAGCGCCAGGCAAGAAACTTCCTCGCAGGATACTACGCCCAGATTGAGAATCTCGACTGGAACCTCGGACGTGTCCGCGACACCCTCGCCGAGGAAGGCTTGCTCGACGACACTCATATCATCTTCTTCTCAGACCACGGCGACATGATGGGCAGCCACGGGCAGTTCAAAAAAATGACCCCCTACGAGGAGGCAATCCGCGTGCCTTTCATCATCGGGGGGCTACGCGACAGATACGACGCAAAAAGCACCGTATGCGACATCCCGATCAACCACGTAGACATCGCGCCGACAACCCTGGGGCTCTGCGGGATCAAGCCGCCCGAATGGATGCAGGGCACCGATTTCTCCGCAGTCAGGATCAAAGGCGCGGAACTCCCCGACCTCCCTGACAGCGCATATTTGCAGTCGGTAATACCCACCGGGCACGGCGACAGCGTCAACCGCCCATGGCGCGGGATAGTCACACGCGACGGATGGAAATACGTCGCGTTCGAGGGCATACCCTTTATGCTCTTCAACCTAAACGAGGACCCCTACGAGCTGGCAAACATGGCGCACAACAATGTATACCGCGCCGAACTCCGCAGCCTCAACGAACGCCTGTCTCGGTGGATCAACGACACCGGCGACAGCTTCAAGCTCCCGGAGTTATGAGTCCCCAATACAAAACTCCTTAATTCCACTTGATGTTGAGGTGATGTGCGAGTATAATCCCAGGGTGCCCGGTTGTCGAGGTGCCCCATGGAGAGCAGATCTTGGCCTGACGGCTCGCCACGGTTCGAAAATTTGTCTTGGCCTGGGACTATGCTATGGCAGACCTGAGTGTGGATTTGTGCGGGATAAAACTCCCGAACCCTGTGATGACAGCCTCGGGAACCTTCGGCTACGGTAAGGAGTACGCCGAGTTCTTCCCCCTGGACAAACTGGGTGCGGTAGTGGTCAAAGGGGTGGCGACATTCCCTTCGCACGGCAACCCGACACCCAGGGTGGCGGAAGTGCCCGGCGGCATGCTCAACGCCATCGGACTACAGGGCCCGGGAGTCGAAAAATTCCTCAGACACCCGGACTACATGCCCTTCCTGCGGAAATCCAAGGCAAGGGTGATCGTCAACATATGGGGCAAAACCATCCAGGACTACTCGGACGTGGCCGCCAGGCTCGATGCCGAGCCCGAGGGAATCGCAGCACTCGAGATCAACATCTCCTGCCCGAACGTCAAACAGGGCGGCGTGGCTTTCGGCACAGATCTCAAACTCGCCGCAGAAGTCGTCGCCAAAGTCAGAAATGCCACAAAACTCCCCCTGATCACCAAACTCAGCCCAAACGTATCCTCAATCGCGAATTTCGCAAAGGCGGTCGTTGATGCCGGAAGCGACATGATATCCCTGATCAACACCATTCCCGCCATGTCCTTGGACATCAACACAAGAAAGCCCAGGATCGCCAACGTCACCGGCGGTCTAAGCGGCCCGGCAATCAAGCCGATAGCCCTCAGGATGGTCTTCGAGGCGGCCTCCGCCGTGAGCGTCCCTGTGATAGGCATGGGAGGGATAATGGATGCCGACGACGCGGTCGAGTTCCTTATAGCTGGGGCCGATGCCATAGCGGTGGGCACTGCGATATTCGCAGATCCGATGGCTCCGATAAAGGTCATTGAGGGCATAAACAAATACCTCGACGACAGAAATATACCTCGTGTAGCAGACATTGTCGGTTCTGTCGTGCTTGATAATAATGGTTGAAACGAGTATTGTACTTAAAAGATATCCGAAAGGGTGGAATGATGCGTAAAATAACTGAAGACAGGAAAATAAGAGTGGCCCTTGTCGGCTGCGGTAGGATATCGGCCAGCCATCTTGAATCTCTGGCACAGATGCCCGAAGAGGCCGAGCTTGTCGCCGTATGCGACTGTGTCGCCGAACGAGCCCAGGAGGCGGGGAAAAAATACAACACCGAAGTCTTTACAGACTACGACCAGATGCTCAAGCAGACAGAATGCGACCTGGTCTCCATCGCCACTCCTTCGGGCCTGCACCCGGAGATGGGAGTCAAGGCGGCAAAGGCTGGGAGGCATGTGATGACAGAAAAGCCGATGGCCATAAGCCTCGAGGGCGCAGACTCGCTTATCTCCTGGTGCGACAAGGCCGGTGTCAAACTCTTCGTGGTCAAGCAAAACCGCCTGAACACCACCATGCAGCTCCTGAAAAACGCTATTGACAAGGGTCGGTTCGGGAAAATATACGCAGCACATGTCAACGTGTTCTGGCAACGTCCGCAGGAGTACTACGACATGGCGCCATGGAGAGGCACATGGGCTCTCGACGGCGGTGCCTTCATGAACCAGGCAAGCCACTACGTTGACTCCATCCAGTGGCTCGTCGGCGATGTCTCGGAGGTGATGGCCATCACCGAAACACTCGCCAGGAAAACGGAGGCTGAGGACACCGGTTCGGCAGTGCTGAAATTCGCCTGCGGCGCCATCGGGAGCATAAACGTCACCATGCTCACATACCCCAAGAATCTCGAGGGCTCGGTGACCATCCTGGGGGAAAAAGGCACAGTCAAGGTCGGAGGGGTGGCAATCAACAAGATTGAGAACTGGGAGTTCTCGTCATACGACGACGACGACAAGCTCATCGAGCAGAGCAACTACTCCCCCCCCAACGTCTACGGCTTCGGACACCTTCCGTACTACAAAAATGTCTTCGCAATCCTCAAAGGCCAAAAGGCTCCAGGCACAGACGGACGCGAGGGAAGAAAAAGCCTCGAGATAATTCTCGCAATATACAGATCATCAAAAAAACGAATACCCGTAAAGCTGCCGTTGAAAAAATAAATGATATCACCAGAGCCAATACGCAAACTCACACTACATCGGCATGCATGAAAGATGAGAAAGACAGCCAGAACGAGGAAGAAAAGCCCCGCCAGCCCTCACAGGAGAACCCTGATGAAGGAGATGGCGTGGAAGACCAGCATGAGTCCCCTCTCGAGGAGGTCTCTCTAGGCAAGATACTCCCCATGCTGGAGGACACGTCTTTCGACCTCGAAGCCTTGAGCGCGGAACTTGCCGACTCGCCGGCAACTCCCCAGACACAGGAGGACATCCCTTCACCGCAAGCCGAGGAACACGCTCCAATCCCCAAGCCACCCCCAGCGAAAGACTCTGGACAAACCACGGCGAGGCATAACCCGACATCAATACTCGACCTGCTGAAAGGGAAGTCGGGCACAGCTCCAGAGGTCGGAGGCTATAATCAGGATGTGGATGCCCGGATCGAGGGTAAGTCCCTCGAGGAGGTCCTCAAGGTGCCACAGCGCAAAGAGGATGGCTGGCACAGATCAAAAATAGCCGAGGGAGACCTCAGGCAAAGAGCCGAGGCCGCAAAAAAGCGACAGAGGATGCTCTTCATCGCAGCACCTCTGCTCATCATGGTAGGCGGCGCACTATGCTTCTACATCATATTGTCGACCTTGGGCCCCCCTCCTGAAGCAGACCCCATCAGGCTGCCAAGAAGACAAAGGGCCGTCGATCCCCACAAGATAACCATAGACCCAGAATTGAAGGACGATGCCGAGCTGGAGAAATTTCTCAAGATCGCCGACTCCTTTATCTCAGAGGATAAATTCGACAACGCCGAGACAGTACTCAGAAAAATCCTCGCGACTTCATGGAGAAAAGATGACATCCTCAGCAAGATCGCCGAATGCCGCGAAAAACTCGGCGACAAGCCCGGAGCGATAGAGGCATACTCACAGATACTCTCCAAAGACTACTCCGGAAATCCAGCGCTCCCGATAAAAGTCGCCTCAATGCTCATCGAAGATAAAAAATACAAGGAGATGTTGGACATCATCGGCCCGCTCTCGGAAAACTTCGCCACAAACACACAGATACAGCTCGTCCTGCTCGAAACATACTCCAAACTCGGGATGGAGGACATGATGTTCGACTCGATGCGGCAGATAAACAAACAGTTCCTCTCGGAGCAGCAAATCAGAGTCCTCGCATCAAGACTCCTCGAGGAAAAAAACACGCCCGAGGCATTCGGAACATTCCTCTTCCTCGGCCAGAACTTCAACGACATCAACAGCCTTGTCGAGGCATCAAAGATCGCCCCGAACCGTGAACTGCAGATCACTATCTTAAACCAGCTCGTCGGAAAGACAATCGGGTGCCCCAGAAGAAACCAATTCTCAATGATGTTGGCCAAAGCACTGCTTGCGGAAGGAAGGGAAACCGATTCAATCCGTGCCCTTTCAGGCATCCGGGTCGAGGACCTGAACAATCAGGACTCACTCGACTTCCTCAGGCTCCTCTGCGAATACGACGACTCATCCCGCCTCATTGACGCCAGCGAGAGGATCCTAGAGAAAAGCTTCCTCGACAACATCAAGGTCAACGAGGAAGTCAGAAACAACCTTCTCAGAAGAAATCAGAACGCCGTAGTTGAGAAAATCTTCAAGGATCTTCTCTCCAAATATCCCGACCGCGCAATCCAAAACTACATGGTCGCAACAATCTCTCATTCACATGAAACTAAATACAAACTCCTCGAGAAAGCCCTTTCCATAGATCCCAACTTCTTCGAGGCCAGCCTGGAGATGGGCAAACTACTCCTCGACGCCGACGACCTTGAGGGCGCGGCCGGCGCCTTCGCAAGATGCGTCCGATCAAGACCGTCGGATCCGGATGCAAGATACTGGGCGACCGCAGTCGAGTTGAGAACCTCTCAGAAAACATCGCCCCTCAAGGATTATCAGGATTTCCTATCCAAAGAAGGAATCCCAAGGCAGGAGCAGCTCAAACTGATGCTCCCACTCGCACAGTTGCTGGAGGACGACTCCCAATGCATGCGTCTGCTGGAGGAAATGTCCGAATTCGAGGAACTTGATGATTTCGCGACAGCCCAGCACATCAGAACCAAACTCATATACGGGAAACTCCAGGAATCCGACTTCGACAAAATCTCGTCACGCGATGTCAAGCTGTACCGGATACTATTCCTTCTGGGGGAGGGCAGGCTGAACGACGTGATGATGCTTCCAACTCTCAAGGAGGATTTCCCGGACTTCTGGAAGGTCTTTATAGCATGGAGACGGGATGTCTCATCGTGGGAGAAAAACAGCGAGTTGCTCCTGAAGAAAAAACAGGATTCCCCTCCACATAGAATCTCCGCGGAGCTATGGCTCTCCACAATGTCCCCAGCCGAGGCCGAGAAACATGCCGTCCTCATCGGCTATGAACACCGCCCCTTGATGTATCTCATGATCGCAGAAAAATACCGCAAGGATCGAAACAGCATCAGGGCCGCAATCTCATACCAGACCGCACTGGGATCACCGCCACCGAACATCTACAAGAAAGTCATCGAATACCTTAAGGACAACTAACCCTCCCAGCACACATGGCCCAAAGAACCCATACAAATGTATATCACGTTTTTCCAACGCTGCGCAATGCCGCAAGGTCGCTGCCCGTGTTCCTGGTTCCTTGCTTGTTGTTTTGCTCCTGCGGGAGTAAAGATGCCGCAGGCGAATCGGCGGAACGTGTGCTCAACGTCACAACAGGCGGCAGGATCAACTCCCTCGATCCAGCTTTCGCCGCAGACCTGGTCAGCTCCAGGATGGTCGCCGCCATCTACGACACACTGCTCCAGTACGACTACGTCAGGCGCCCTTACTCGTTGCAGCCATCAATGCTCCAGTCCATGCCGCAGACTGACGATTCGGGCTCGGAATACCGATTCAAACTGAGGGGGGACCTTTTCTTCTCTCCCGACAGATGCTTCGGGACAAATCCCGACGGGTCATCTAAAAATCGCAGGATCACCGCAAAAGATGTCGAGTTCTCATTCCTCAGGATCGCCGACGGCAGAATCATCTCCCCGGGATACTGGCTGCTCCGGGATAAAATATCAGGGATCAACAAATTCAGAGAGTCTTCCGCAAATACCGCCCAGGACGACTTCTCAGTCTACGACAGAGGATGCGAGGGCATCGAGGTGATTGACGACCTTAATTTCGTCATCCGCCTGTCACAGCCGGATCCCAGATTCCTCTACGCGCTAGCAATGCCATACCTCGGTATAGTCCCAAGAGAGGCCGTGGAGAAATACGGCCAGGACTTCTCAGAGAACCCAGTCGGCTCTGGCCCGTTCATTCTCAAAAGCTGGCGGCGGAACTACAGAATCGAGTTTGAGAGGAATCCTCTCTACCGCAGGGAACTCCTTCTCTCAGCCCATAATCCCGCCGACCGGTCAAGAAATCTCCCACTCATAGACAGAGTCGTCGCATCACAGATCGACCAACCCCTCTCAGCATGGCTGCTCTTCCTCCAAGGCAACCTGGATCTAAGCTCACTCGAAAAAGACAACTTCGACGCCGTCGTGACCAAAGACCTCAGCCTGATCCCCGCACTTCGCCAACGAGGAATCGAAATGCTGCGGATACCCCAGTTCCAGATATACTACATCGGCTTCTGTTTCGCAGACCCCATGATCGCCTCAAACCACGAACTCCGAAAGGCAATAAGCCTCGCCTACAATGTCCAAAGACGCGTCCAGGCATTCAACCACAGCGTCATGCCGGCCCAGGGGCCCGTCCCAACGGGGGTCGCAGGCAATGATCCAAAATTCGTCAACCAGTACTCCTCGTTCGACCTGGAAAAGGCCATGTCCCATCTCGCCGCCGCAGGCTTTCCCGAAGGTCTCGACCCAAAGACAGGTGAAAGGCTGGAGCTTACATTCGATCTCGGAGGGAACTCATCCCACCACCGGCAGATAGCCGAGCTTTTCTCTGAGGACATGAGCAAGATCGGAATAAGCGTCAGACCGGTGCTGAACAATTGGCCCAGATTCCTCCAGAAATCAGCGGCAGGCCAGATGCAGTTGTTCAAGCTGTCATGGATCGGCGACTACCCCGACGCAGAAAACTTCCTCCAGCTATTTTATGGACCCAACATCGGAAGCTGCAACCGGGCTCACTACAAAAACCCCAAGTTCGACCAGATGTTCGACAACATAAAAACCATGCACGACTCCCCAAAAAGAACTGCAAAATACGAAAAAATGGTCCGATTCCTCGCCGAAGAGTGCCCATGGATTTTCGCATACTACCCCATCTCATTCAGCTTGCGCCACGATTGGCTCGAAAATTACCACCCACACGATTTCGTGCTCTCAAAATGGAAATACCTATCCCTCGACAACAAGAAAAAAAAAGACACCATCGCATCCTTCAAACCGCTCAGAATGAGAGAGCTTAGAGATGATTGATTCAAGAGGACAACCATGCAGTTGACCGCAGCTCAGAAAAAAACAGTCCGATCGCTGCACTCAAGACGCGGCCGCGAAAAACATTCCCTTTGCATTTGCGAGGGCATGAGGGCATGCCGCGAACTCATCGCCGCCGCACCCGAGCTGATAACGTTCGCCGTCAGAGACGAAACAACCCCGCTTCCGCAGGAACTGCACAGCATCGAATTCGCGTCAGCCCCACAGAAAGAGTTCCAGAAGCTTTCCTCAACCGTGACGCCTCAGGGCATGATCGTCATTGCAAAAATACCCGAGCCGAACCGTTCCCCACCAGATGCCCCATTCATCCCAGTCCTCGACCAAATCTCAGACCCGGGAAACATGGGCACCATCATAAGGACACTCAATGCCGCCGGCCTCAAACACCTCTGGCTGACCAAAGGCTCGACCGACCCCTTCGGAGAAAAAACCATCCGCGCAGCAATGGCAGCACAGTTCAAAATCAACATCAGATCATTCGATACCCTACAGGATATCTGTTGCGAACTCCGCAAATTCAATTTCAATACAATCTTCCGCACAGACTGCCACGCAGGCAAAAGCATTTTCCAGGCAGACGGTCTCTTCGAGAAATCCGCCATAGTCTTCGGATCCGAGGCAGCAGGCGCAACACCAATACAATCAGCAATCCCCGTAAATATCCCAATGCCAGGTAAAAGCGAGTCCATCAACGTCGCACAGGCATTCACCGTGTGCATCTTCGAGGCAGTAAGAAGAGGCATCCTCAATGGCCAACCCGAAACATGATCTACGACCAGGACGCAGTGATATTGGCACCTTTGTCGGGATACACCGACATCCCCTTCCGCCACTCGGCAAGACGGCACGGATGCAAATACGCCTTCACCGAGATGATTGATGCAGGTGCCCTGGTTTTCGCCAACGACAGGACCGCACGAATGGCAGAGCGCGCACCCGACGAGCAATGGCTCGGCGCACAGATCATCGGTTCTGATCCCGAAACTCTCGCAAAGGCAGTAATGATACTCAACCGCCTGCATTTCGACGTCCTGGACTTCAACCTCGGCTGCCCAGCGCCAAAAGTCGCAAGAAAAGGAGAGGGCGCCAGACTCGCCGAGAATATCTCAGATGCCTCAAGGTGCATGGAGATCATCGCAAAAAAATCAACAACCCCAGTGTCAGCAAAAATCCGTATCCTGGACGAGAACGACCCGGAGACCACCATACAGCTCGCAAAAAAACTCGCCGAGGCTGGCGCCCAGGCAATAACAGTCCACGGCAGAATCAGACAAAAATTCTACTCCGGAAACGTACACCACAACATCATCGCGGAAATCAAAAATGCCGTCACAGTGCAGATCATCGCAAACGGCGGAGTGAAAGACGAACAAGGCTATTGCGAAATTCGCAGAAATACACTGTGTGACAAGGTCATGATCGCCAGGGGT
Organism: uncultured Victivallales bacterium; assembly: GCA_964486565.1. Classification (GTDB taxonomy): domain Bacteria; phylum Verrucomicrobiota; class Lentisphaeria; order Victivallales; family JAADHT01; genus JAFGFR01. The sequence continues at coordinate 377 of CAZANS010000006.1, read as the reverse complement.
GCCATGGGAAACCCATGGATATTCTCTCAAATCGCCGGCATGCGAAATGACCACCCGTCACCAGATGAACTCGCAGACGAGATCCATGTCCATGTCGAGGAGATGACAAGTTGCTACGGCTTCGAGAAAGGTCTCGTGCTCGCAAGAAAAATAATCCTCGACTACCTAAAGGGCAGAGGCTTCCCAAGACAACTCAAGACACGCGTGATCAAAATCTCCAACCTGCTAGAGCTCAGGGAATTCACCGACGCAATCAGGGGTGTGTAGCTGTCAACCTATTTGACACCAAGCAAATCCGTGTTACGTTATTTCATTGGTGAATGGAGCCAATTTCAAAACTCCCCGTGGCCGCGCGGCTTGCCATTTTGGATGCGAGG
>CAZANS010000005.1:12445-22658 GCA_964486565.1 uncultured Victivallales bacterium | reverse complement strand
CTTACCTCAAAACTCAAATGTTGAAAAGGTAGCCATGTCGTGCTACTATAAGCCCCAAAATACCCTGCTTAACGGTTACCCCAAAAAGTAAAAAAGCTTAATTCACGAAACCGGGGGGTAATTATGGCTTTATGCCTGATCCAGCTTTGGGAAGACCTTCCCGGTGAAATTCTTTGCGATGAGATCCTGTCCTGCTTCGGCGTCCGGGTGGAGTCTGTCGCTGAGCAGTGCGGCATCGGCTTCCCCGAGGAGTTCGAGGCCTGAAATGTAGTGTATATTCTTGTCGCCATATCCTGCGCAGATGTCCACGATGTTCCTGAGGGTTTCGCGCATGTCTTTGAGAGTCATCCCGCTGCCGCCCTTGACATCCTCCCTATCGGGAGAGTATATCGGGGATATGACCCCCATAGGGATTTTGGGGTGTTTGTCTCGGATGATTTGTATGAGTCCGATCACGTTGGGAGCGAATGTTCGCTCGCTCAGTGCGCCGCCGTAGGAATTTATCCCCAGCTTGAGAGTGATGTAGTCGGCGGGCAGATCTCTGAGCAGTCGCCCCACCATTGGCTCGCACTGGCAGTTGCCGCCGAAGCCGAAATTCCTCAGGTTGAGCCCGAGTTTCCGGGCGACCTGGACTGTCCAGATACGCGACGGGCGGGCGCATGCTGACTCGCTTATCGAGCTTCCGTAGTGCAGCCATCTCGGATGCGACGGGCGGCGCGTGGTGACGATGTCCGCATCGTCGGCTATCGAGATGCTTTCGATCCAAACCGCCCTGTCAGAGGGAAGATATATCACATAGTCGGCCATGGTGCCGGTGCCGCGAAGCTGCATCTGCATGCCCCCCATATCAAGATTTATCTCCTCGGTGAGTTTGTCGTTGACATACACGTCGAACCTTACCGGGTCGGCGGAAGCGTCCTTGTTGATGAATTTTATCCGTATATCGCCGCTGTCGGTCGAGAAACACAGCCTCACCCCCGGAGAGTCATGGGCTTTCTGCTCCTTCAAGGAAGGGAAAAAATCGCGACGTCTGAAGGGTATGCGCCAGGGTGAAACCCATCTGTCCCCAGTCTCCAGCGAAACACAGCCCTCAAGAAAAAATACATTGTCCTCGTGGTAGTATGACTTCATCAAAATCTCCAAAATGATCACCAGCAGAAAAACGGCCTGTCATGCCGCACAAACCAGCGACTAAAATAGTCCGAAAATTTCCAAGATCAAGCCGGTATGCACTTTTTATCCCGGCAACTTTCCGGTGATGGCACCGTTGACTTTTTCACTTGCGCAGGCTATAATACCATCACTATGGACAACAGGCACATATTAGTCATTGATGACCAGAAGGAGCTCAGGGAGCGTCTGGCCAGCTTCATCGCCAGCTCGGGCAAGAGAAAGGAGCCCGACAAGCTTCTGGACGACATCAGGTGGAGGCTGGGATCGGAGGACGACCGAAAGGATGCCCCTTCCGGAAGGCAGGAGGTCATTTACGAGGTTGACTCGGCCGGAAGCGGGGAGGAGGGGATCCAGAAGATCCTGAAGGCCCTCGGGCAGGGCAATCCCTATGCGCTGGTCTTCCTTGATGTCAGGATGCCTTCAGGCTGGGACGGTCTGCAGACCCTCGATAGGATTCTTTCGGCAGACAGCAAGACTCAGGTCGTCATCTGCACGGCATACTCTGACTTTTCCTGGGAGGACATACTCGGCAGGGTCGGCGTCAGAGACAATCTTCTCATCCTTAAAAAGCCCTTCGAGAACATGGAGATCGCGCAGCTCGCCCTCGCGCTAACGGAAAAATACAACTCTGAGGAGCGTATCAGGCAGACTCAAAAGATGGATACCATCGGCAACCTCGCCGCGGGTCTCGCGCACGACTTCAACAACATCATAGGAAGCATACAGGCCACCCTATCATCCATCGAGTTCACAATCGCCACCTCGAAAGACCTACAGTCGGCCCAAAAAGACCTCGGCATAGACCTCGAGACCCTGAAGGCCGCGGCCAAGCAGGGCGCGGAGATGGTCGAGATACTTCTCTCCCTCTCGCGGCGCCAGGATCTCCCGCTCGCAAAGGTGAACCTAAACAAAATCGTCGAGGACACTGTCAAAATATGCAAACGGACACTCGACAAGTCGGTCGCCATCAGATTCATACCCCTCGACAGGGAGGCTACCGTGGAGGCATACTCAGTACAGGTTGAGCAGGTCCTGCTCAACCTGTGCATCAACGCTGCACACGCAATGACATTTATGCGCCCGAAAGACCAGAAAAAGGGCGGACTGCTCAAAATCGAGATACAGGACATCCGCGTCGGCGAGAACATGCTGAGCGCCATACCAGATGCCGCAGAAGGCGACTACCTGCTGATCAGCATCGAGGACAACGGTGTCGGCATCCCCCCGGCGACGATCCCGAAGATATTCGACCCGTTTTTCACGACCAAGTCCAAGGGGCAGGGAAGCGGGCTGGGGCTCTCGATGGTCTACAGCATCGTCAGAAAGCACAAGGGCTTCCTGGAACTTTTCTCCGAGCCAGGCAAAGGCACTACCTTCTTCATCTTCCTCCCGGCTGTAAATACAAAATCCTAGCCCTCATGACTTCGTGACTTCATGACTCGGTGTCAATTCTGCTATGCCACTGCACCACCGGCCACCGATTAATCAATGCGATCGGTGGACGATAACGGATGACGAGAGGGAAACAATACTCCGTCCCTGATGTGTGTGAGTTTTCGTGTGAGTTTTCGGGCAAATTTTTCGAACTCCGTCTAATAACCCGGGATTTGAGTCGTCTTTAAGGATGACGCGGCACGGTGGTCGTGGCGCGGCAACAAGCAACAAGAGAGGGTTTGAACGATGAGAAGGTTTTTCTGCGTTGTTTTTTTGGTGGGAATGGCTGTGGCGTTGGCGGGTGTATGCCTGGCAAAGGAGAGGAAAGTGGAGTTGCTTTCGAGGCACGAGACTGTCGCGGAGTTTCTCGGGACGAGCTATCACCGATGCATGGGGCTAACCTCTTTATGCCCCGACCGCTGCGGGCACTCGGGGAATGTCGCCACATTCCGGATCATAAAGTACCTGAACTACGAGAAGCCAGGCGAGTACGGCGACCCTAAGGTGGAGCAGTTTGTCTTCATGATCGCGGACAACATGAAGGTCCAGAAGGTTGACAAAGCCGTCCGCGATGCCGTCGAGGCGCTCGGTAAGGGGGACAAGGTGCTGCTCTCATGGGACCACAACTACGTGACTTCCGAAGGTGTCTCAGCCCCCGAAAGGCCGGTCGTCAAACTCGAGAGATTCCCTGCGGATGACCCTCGAGGGGCACTTTTGTCCGACAACAACAGCTTCGCATTCAATTTCTACAGGCAGTTATCCGTAAAAACCGGGAACATATTCATATCTCCTGCGAGCATATCCTCTGCGTTGGCGATGACCTATGCGGGCGCGCGGGGAGAGACTGCGGCGCAGATGAGGGATGCCCTCTGCCTCTCGCTTGCTGACAGCGAGCTTCACAGCGCATTCAAGAGCTTCTCGGAAAAGCTCAACAAGAAGGACAATGGCTACGAGCTGGCGATGGCCAACTCCCTCTGGCCGCATGTGGGCTACAAGTTCAAGGACGACTACATTGCCCTGCTGAGGGAAAACTATTCTGCCGAGGCACGGGCAGTGGATTACGATGACCCCGGAAAGGCCTGCGAAATTGTCAACAAGTGGATCGAGGAGAGGACGATGGACAAGATAAAGGACCTCCTGTCGGCACCGCCGGTGAGCAAACTCACCCGCCTCATACTTGTCAACGCGATATACTTCAAAGGTTCCTGGGAGTCCGAGTTCGACAAGGGAAAGACTGAGGAGGAACCGTTCTTCACCGCCCCGGGCAAGAGCGTGAAATGCCAGATGATGAACGGCAGGGTCAAGCGGGCAGGTTATTTCGAGGACAATACCACACAGGCTCTCGAGCTGCCATACAAGGGCGGGCTCTCGATGGTCGTGGTGCTGCCGAAGGATCAAGGCAGGCTCGAGGAAATCGAAAGGACACTCGATTCTGCGAAATTCGCAGAAATCAGGAAGGGACTCCGGAAAAGCGAGGTCATGGTCTTCCTTCCAAAGTTCACAACGACCGTCAGCGCAAACCTCAACGGTTATTTCAAAAAACTCGGGATGGTTGACGCATTCTCTCGCAAGGCGGACTTCTCCGGCATGGACGGGACACGGGATCTATTCATCCAGGCCATCCTCCACAAGGCCTTCGTGGATGTGAACGAGGAGGGCACCGAAGCCGCGGCCGCGACCGCGGTGGTCATTGGGCTAAGGTCAATGCCGATGTCTCCTCCGGTCTTCCGTGCCGACCATCCCTTCCTTTTCTTCATCTGCGGGAAGGACGGCGGGATACTCTTCATGGGCAGAATGAGCGACCCGGCACAGACCGAGAATAACATCTGAGCCATATAAAAATCCCGGCAACGGGATTTTTATTTTTCCGGGTTTGATAAGTTTGGAAAGCTTGCTAGATTGCGATGGACTCTTGGATGAGCCTGTTTGATTATCAATGTTGCCTTTCGGGGCGAGAAAGGAAAACCTATGCCAGAGGATCTGAAGAAACTTGCGTTGGACTACCACTCCGGCGTGCCGGCGGGGAAGGTGGCGTTGAGGACGACAAAACCCTGCATCACCCAGCAGGATCTTTCGCTGGCCTACACGCCCGGGGTAGCCACGCCATGCCTGGCGATCAAAAACAATCCTGATGCCGTATGGGAATACACGGCCAGAAGCAACATGATAGCCGTGGTGAGCGACGGCACGGCGGTGCTCGGGCTGGGCAATATCGGCCCTGAGGCGGGGATGCCGGTGATGGAGGGCAAGGCTGTGCTGTTCAAGCGTTTTGCGGACATAGACACCATACCCTTGTGCATCTGCAAGGTTTTCGACGCCACCGGCAAGTCTGACCCTGCGAAGGTGATCGAGACTGTGCAGCGCTTGGAGCCGTCCTTCGGCGGGATCAACCTCGAGGACATCGCCGCCCCGGCATGCTTTGAGATCGAGAGGACCTTGAAGCGGACATTGTCAATACCTGTATTCCATGACGACCAACACGGGACTGCAATAATATCCCTCGCTGCGGTGCGGAACGCCCTCAAGACAGTCGGCAAGAGCATGTGCGATTCGAAATTCGTGCTCAACGGTGCTGGCGCGGCTGGGATAGCCTGCGCGGAATTCTACATCAGTGCCGGCGCGAGGAGGGAGAATTTCATTGTCTGCGACTCGAAGGGTGTGATCCATTCGGGCAGGGAGAATTTAACAAAAGAAAAGGCGGCGTTTGCATTGCAGACCGACCGCAGGAGCCTTGCCGACGCGCTCGATGGTGCCGACATCTTCATAGGGCTTTCCGTGCCAAGTTGCGTAACGAAGGAAATGGTCTCTTCGATGTCCGACAAGCCTGTTATATTTGCCATGGCCAACCCTGTGCCGGAAATTTTCCCTGACGAGGCACTCGATGCTGGCGCGGCGGTTGTCGGCACAGGACGCAGCGACTTCCCGAACCAGATCAACAACGTGCTCGGATTCCCGGGGATCTTCCGCGGCGCCCTCGATGTCAGGGCATCGGACATCAACGAGGAAATGAAGCTGGCGGCTTCAAAGGCGCTCGCGGAGATCGTCCAGGAAAAAGTCCCGGCGGATGTCTTGGATACTTTGACAAGAGCATATCCCAAGGATGCGGCGGCGGGCATTTTCGACGGCGACAACCCGTTGAAGGCTACCTTCGTGATTCCGAAGCCCTTCGACACGCGTGTTGTGCCCAGGGTGGCGAGATATGTCGCCGAGGCGGCGATGAAAAGCAAGGTGGCAAAGCTGGAGATCAAGGATCTAGACAGGTACGAGGAAGAGGTCATGGAGAGGATTGCAGCCTCGCTGTGAGCTTCCTTGATCCCGCAAGATTTTCAGATTGTCGGATTTGACGGATCGGACTGATCCTTTTCTCCGTTTCTCCGTTTCCGATGCATCTGCTATTTGTTCAAGGCGTTCAAGGTCAGCTTGATCAGTTTCTCCGCCGTGCAGTCCTTGTCGTCCATGCCTGAGGCGATCTTGCGCACCGCCACCATGGCCTGGTCGTGCTTGAACCCGAGCTGGGCCAATGCCAGCGCGGCTTCCTCGACGGCTTGGGACGTGCCTGCCTCGACGGGCTTGCCGTACTGCGACTCGGGGGAGACCGCCAGGACTTTAGACTTCAGCTCAAGAACCAGCCTCTGCGCCGTCTTGGGTCCTAGCCCCTTGAGCTTGCCTATGGTCTTGACCTCTTCGTTGGACACTGCGCGGCAGAAACTCTGAACACTCATCGCGCTCAGGATGTTCAAGGCCACCTTCGGCCCCACCCCGCTCACCGAGAGCAGTATCTCGAAAAGCTGTTTCTCCTCCTTCGTGGCGAAGCCGAAAAGCTTCAGCACATCCTCACGGACATACATGTAAGTGAAAACCTCCACCTCGTTCCCCGTGCGGGGGAGCTTGTCAAAGGTGCTTATCGGGATGTCTATCGAATAGCCTACGCCATGCACGTCAACAAGTATCTCTGTAAACGCCGACTCGACCAGCCTGCCACGTATCATCCCTATCATCTCGGATCTCCTTGAATATGTTCCCGGCCGCCGCGAAGAAAACAACCCCGTTCCTCACGCGAAGCACTCGATAATCTACATTCCCATCAAAAGCTTTCAACCCGGCTCTTGCGAAATGCGCAATTGGAATGTAGTTTTCAATCCGAGAGGCCAGGCGTCCCCAAGACGCACGGGTCATGGCATAACAAGAAACACATGTCCAGGAGATTAAGCGGATGAGCACAGACGGCAACAGCAAAGGTAGGCATAACTTCCGAAGCACATGAAAACACCACTGTTCTATTTCAGCGGCACTGGCAACACCCGATGGGCTGCCGGTGTGCTAGCCGAGGAGCTTCAGAGGCTGGGCATTCAGACTGATCTTCACTCTCTCGAGTTCCCTGAAGCGGCCGATCCCGACAAAATCGCCGAAATCCTCGCCGCCTCGGAACATATCATCCTCGGATACCCCACCTACGGCTCGGACATGCCGAGGGTCGTCAGGGATTTCATCTCGCGGCTGCCGGAAACAGGCGGGGGGAAAAAACTAAGTGTGTTCTGCACACACGCGAGCTTTACCGGCGACGGCAACGTGTATTTCAGAAAAGCACTTGCCGCAAAGGGCTACCACTTGGGCCGCAGCTTCCAGGTCGCCCTGACAACAAACTTCAACGTCGCGGTCTTTCCATTCTCCCTCTTCCCGCCTCACTCCGGGGCAAAACTCGAGAAAAGAAAACAAAAGGCGCGTGCGAAACTCGCAAGAATGGCCAGCGCCATCCGTGACGACAAACCCCACCTTGAGGGCACGCTCCCCCACCAGATCATCCTCGGGGCCATCCAGAGACACCTCTTCAGAGCTGCCGAACGTTCGCTGCCCAAAAAATTCCACTTCATCAAGCAGCGCTGCATAAAATGTGGCGCATGCGTGAAAAACTGCCCTGTCAAGAACTGGAGCTTCGACTCCGACGGCGAACTCCGTGGCACCGGCAAATGCTTCCTGTGCTTCAGATGCTACAACTCATGCCCCACCCTCGCAATCAACTTCGGCAGAAAAACCTCCCACCCCGAGAAGTTCACCCGCTACAAGGGGCCAGGAAGCTAGCTGCCGACTGCAAACGAACCCGCCCCCTGCGATCATCTTTGAGATTTAACTGCTTCATTTAGGTTGATGGGTGCCAAACTCATATGCATCATACCGCTGCTCATACTTTTCATCTTGCTGCAGAAGAGGCTGGTGAGAGGCATAAACCTCGCAGGCGGTGTCAAAGAGTAATGCGGGTCCTTGTCGAGTAATTCGCCAACGCCCTGTCCGCCGCCGACAGGGCCGCGACTACAGACACGCCGCTTCCCGCATCCGTCAGAGGCGAGGTTTTGTTGACCAAGCACTCAACGAAATGCCGACATTCTTCTTTTAATGGACTGGCAGAATAAAATCTGCTCCATTCAGAAACTTTCTCAGGCATGTCCGTTTTTAAAGTATGGACATGATTGCATCGGCGAACTTCTCCCCGACTACCTCCGTGCTGTACTCCCTCTCGATAAGCTCCCTGCCCTTCCGTCCAACCCGCCCGCGAAGTCCGCAGTCTTCAATGACCTCGCCGAGCATACGGCCGAACTCGGAGGGGCTGTCCGCGCAAAGCGCATACTCACCCCCGGCGGCAACAGCAACATTCATCCCAACTCCAGAAACCACCGACGGAACCCCGCAAGCCATGTACTGCAATAGCTTGTACGCCGCCTTACCCTCAGAAAAAGGATCGCTCGACAGCGGCATTATGCCAATGTCAAAACGTCCGATCTCAAGACTCTCCGAATCCAGGCTCCATCTGATATTATCAACATCAATCCCCTCGCAAACGTAGTCTGCGTCCGAGATAACACGAAGAATGAATTCCCGCCTCTTGCGAAGTTCGCGCAGCTCGCCCGAAATATAGTCCAGATAACGCTGTGTCCCCTTGGTGCCGACCCAGCCCACAACCGGCGGCGAGCTCAACTCGTAGCTCTTCTTGACCTCCAGTCCAGACAACTCCACCGCTGACGGGACTATCCTTATCTTGCGCTCAGGAACATACTCAATAGTCTCGTCGAAAAGAACCCTGTTGGCCAGAATAATCAAGTCCGCCGCCCTCACCGTGCGCGTGAACCTGCGCTTGCGAGTCGCGCTCTGGTACTCCGCGAAATCCGCAGACGGCGACTTGTTCCTCAGGTAGATCGCGTCGTCAAAGTCAAACGCCAGCAGCACCGACCTTCTGCGAAGCTCGCGGAACTCGAAAAATGAAAACAGCCTCTTCTGCAAGAAAACCAGATCGTACCCAGCGCACTTTTTGAACAACAAAAACCTGCGCGTCAGGGAGTTGGGCAAATACTCAACATGGGCTTCGACTCCCCTGCCCTCCAAGCGGGACAATAGATTGCACACCCTTATCCGCGAACTGGGTGTCTTCTCGGACTTCACCAGAAATATCGCTCGCTTCCTCATTTCCTGCGCCTCCGTGGCTTCATCTGCCATCTTCTTCAACCTTCATTCCAAAGCATTTAGACTTGAACTCAACGACACCGAAAAACCAAGGGACAACAGAATAGCATCTGGGCGGTCTTTTTCAAGCACCGGTTCACAATACAGATGTGCACAGGGGATCACGGACAGAAAAGCAGCCACACCGATGCAAAGGTCAGATATCCTTTTATGTTGAGCTCAACATAACAAGAAGTCTGAGATTAGGGTGTGCCGATTACCCGTCTTCCCGCTTCTGTCTTCGCTCTGCGAGCTATGCCGGACAAAGTCGCCGGACAAGACGCCTGGGGGGCCGATTACCGACCACCGGACAGGGACTTTCATTTTTCTGTGTTTTGGGCGGATCCGAGGTGTCTTGAGATGTCATTGGCTGTGATTGTGAATGCAATCGGGACTTCGATGCCTGCGCTGTTGACGGCTTTTGCGGTCCACTTGTTGCATGTGTTGAAGAGGTGGTATGAGCCTTGTCCTGCGAAGAATTGGCTGTTTGTGTAGTGCCCTGGCTCGACGGGGACGATCTTGCCCGACTTGTCCCTTTGGAAGCTGTTGTCGAGGAACTCGGCAAGGTGTTGCATGGTATTTTTGTCCAGTTTGAATTTGAAGGCCCTGTTGTTCGCCGTTTCTGTGGGTTCGGAATCCATGGCGGAGACAATGACTACCGTTGATGTCGGCCATAGTATGGCCTGCATTTTGAGCCATGTTGTTGTCTCGTGAGCGCGGTAGAATAGGTTGTCGCCCCAGCCGAACTCGAGCATCGGCTTGTTGGGGAAGAAGTCGGACAGATCGGGGAGTTTGTCGCCCAGCAGGTCGCGGTGAAGCAGTATGCCGCTGTGCCAGTCCCTGACGATGACGAATACATGATAAGGCTCACTGGGATTGCCAGGGAGATTTTCCGCAGGGGCGTTGGTCCTCGGGGACACGACGAGAGGATACGTCAAGCAGGCGCATGCAAAAGGCAGTAGGAGTGCCCAAAGAAAGGTTTTTCGGCATATTGATCTCATGTCTCATTTCCTTCCGAAGCGGCTTTTGAGCTCCCTGCAGGAGATGCTTATGATCGTCGGCCTGCCGTGCGGGCAGGAGTAGGGCAGCTTGCACTTGTGTAGCTGCTCGAGCA
>CAZANS010000005.1:0-12435 GCA_964486565.1 uncultured Victivallales bacterium | reverse complement strand
TCCTTGAAGCTCAGCTTGTCGTGTGCCTTGACGGCCCTGGTGCAGGCGATTCTGGCGATTCCTGCCTTGTCTGGTTTTCTTGCGAAGTTTTCGTCCTCGAGGATTCCTGAGATGATTTCGGAGAATAGTTTGGCGGTGTCCTCTGTTTGAATGGCTGACGGCACTGAACGAATGATGACCGTGTTGCTGCCGAATGACTCGAGGTCGAAGCCCAGCTCGGAGAATATTTGGGCGTTTTTCTCTAGGAATCGGATTTCGCTTCTCGGGAGCTCGAGAGTGATTGGAAGCAGGAGTTTCTGTGAGAATTTCTCGTCCTCCGGGCTGCCGAGTATCTGCTCGAAGAGTATCCTCTCGTGTGCCGCGTGCTGGTCAATTATCAGCAGCCCCGACTCGGCCGAGGCAAGGATGTATGAGTTGTCGAGAAATGCGAGTATCTTGACATCAGCAGGCGGCAGTCTTTCTTGCTGTGGGTCTGCGGAGGGGTAAATATCTTCACTGTAAGACGGCACCCCCATCTGCTCAGGCAAGTCAATCTCGGGGATGATCTCGGGAAGGAAATCCGGCGGTGGAAGATTCGGGATATCCTCTGTGTAAGGCATTCCTGGGAGGGACTGCTGAGTCTGCTCTGACGGTGTGTAGCCCACTCTGGCACCCTGGAGTATTGTGTCCAGAGGCAGCCCAGGAGGCAGAGAGACAGAAGGGGTGACCGATTTCCTGAGCGTCTCCCTTACCGCCTCGGCGACAAGGTTTGAGACCAGTGCAGGCTCCCTGAAGCGGACTTCCCTTTTCGCGGGGTGGACATTGAAGTCCACCCTGTCTGGGGACATGCAGATGAAGATCAGTGCCGGGGGGAACAGTCCGCGCATCACGGTGGACTCGTAGCCGTTCTTCAATCCGCTGAACACCGCTTGCGACTCCACCGGTCTGCGGTTTATGTAGATGCGCTGCTCTCTCCTGTATTTCCTAGCCACGCCGTGCTTCGCTATGTAGCCCTGGATCAATATCCCGGCCTTCTCGAACTTCAGAGGCAGGAGCGAGTCCTTCATCTGCCTTCCGAGCATGGACTGTATTCTGGGCATCAGGCTTTTGCCCTCCGGTGACGATATCGCCTTGACCCCGTCTATGGTCAGCTCGAAGGAGATGTGCGGGTGCCCCAGTGCGATCTGGCAGAACATGTCGGTAAGGTGCTTCTCCTCTGTCGAGTCGGCCTTGAGGAATTTTTTTCGTGCCGGTGTGTTGAAGAAAATGTCCCTCACAGCGAACTCTGTGCCTACGGCGCAGCCCGCGGGTCCCGAGAAAACCACACGTCCGCCCTCGATCACTACCTCTGTGCCCTCTATCGCCCCGGACGGCCGCGTCCGCATGCGCACCCTGGACACCGAGGCGATGCTCGGCAAAGCCTCCCCGCGGAAGCCCATGGTGCCGATGCTGTCCATGTCTTCGAGTACCGATATCTTGCTTGTTGCATGAGGCTGGAAACAAAGCAGGGCGTCCTCGGGTTTCATCCCGGTGCCGTTGTCGGATACGGCAATGAGTTTTTTCCCCGCCCTCTCGACGGCGGCCGAGATTACCGAGGCACCGGCGTCTATTGAGTTCTCCATCAGCTCCTTGAGCACCGATGCGGGTCTTTCGATCACCTCCCCGGCAGCTATCCTGTTGCTGACATCCTCGGAAAGTATCCTGATGCTGCTCATTCCATCTCCGAAGGTTTTTGGGCAGCATCGAATTCAGCCTGCGCTGAAATGATGATCTCCCTGAACTCCGGGGTGTCGCGTATGTTGTCGAATGCGTTGTCGTGGGATAGCGGAAGTATCATGCTGCCGAAACTCTCGTAGGCCCTTTTGAAATGAATCAATGCGATATCCTTCTTGCCGGTGATGGCATACAACCCGGCGAGGTTCAATGCTATCTCGGCCGAGTCTGGGTCCATCGAGAGCGCCAGCTCTCCAGTCCTGATGGCCTCATCATGCCTGCCCTGCCTGGCCTGACTCGATGAAAGGCGATTGTAGACAAGATGTGCTGATGGATTTATCTCTGTCTGGCGTTTGAATATTAAATCCACCTCCCCGTATCTTCCGGCGTAGTAAAGCAGTCCGCCGAGCAGTGAGAGAGCTTTCATGTTGTCGGGCTCTAGAACAAGTATTGTCCGCAAAGTGTCCTCGGCCTCGGCCTCGTTCTGCTCGGAAAGCAATTTGACCACCCGGGCCATCATCTTGGAGATGGGGAATATACTCTGCACCCTGCCCGACCCGTCGGGCGGGGCTAAACCCAAGCTTCTCGCGGCAGGCTTGATCCCGACCTCGTGCACCGTTGCAGCCTCGGCCACCGACTCCAATGATGCCCTGGAAGGCAAGTTTGAATTCAACACTATCACGGTAAGGAACACCACCGCGGTAAGCACCGCTATAAGCGGTGTCAGAGACTTATCCATGCTGCCACACTCCTCGTGATTTCCGACAGCCGCTGTGCTGGGAAGGCATCAACATTGTTTCCCTGCCGGCGGCATCAATCCCTTTCCTTGATGATCTTCTCCAGAGCTGCCACCCTCTCGCGGAGCTTCGCGACGGTCTTCGGAAGCAGAAAGCGGGTCATGAACTCCTTCTGCGGCTCTGCCGGCGCGCCAGCCACTCTGGCTCCCGGTGGAAGATCCTTAAGCACCCCGGAAGTCCCGGCGACCTGGGCGCCGTCGCCTATCCTGATATGCCCGTTGATTCCAGCTTGCGCCGCCACAATCACCCCGCGCCCGATCTTCGCGCTGCCAGCCACCCCGGACTGCCCTATCAGCATCGAGAACTCCCCTACCTCGACATTGTGGGCCACCTGCACGAGATTGTCCACCTTGACGCCGCGCTTCAGCCATGTCCTGCCGAATCTGGCGCGGTCTATCGTGCAGTTCGCCCCTATCTCCACGTCGTCGTCAATCTGCACAATTCCCACCTGGGGGATCTTCACTATCCCCTCCGGGCCGGCTTCGAATCCGAACCCGTCGCTGCCTATCACCGTGCCGCAGTGGATTATCACCCGGTCGCCGACGACACATCTCTCCCTTATCGAGACGTTCGGGTAGAGGAGGCAGTTTCGCCCTATGGCTACATCGCTGCCCAGCACTGTGCCCGCGCCTATGACAGTCTTGTCGCCCACGACAGTCCTTTCGCCGATCACGGCGCAGGCACCGACATGGCAGGCATCGCCGACGACGGCGTACTCAGACACCACAGCGGAAGGATGTATGCCGGGCTTGAACGCCACCGGGGGAGGGGCGAACAGCGATACCACCGTGGCGAATGCCGTGTTGGGCCTGTCGCATACCACAAGGGAGCGAGACCCGGCGGAGGACATGTCGAAATCCCTGCCGACTATCACCGCCGAGGCACGGCTTGCCGCTACCATGGCCGCGTATTTCTTGTTGCCCACAAACGATATCTGACCCGCTGAGGCCTCGTCTATGGATGCCATGCCAGTTATCATGCACTCCCCGTCGCCCAGCACATCGCCGCCCACCTTCGACGCGATCTCGTTTACGCTGAATACCTTGCTGCTCACTGTGTCTTGGCTCCTACGTTGATTATCTCCAGAATCTGATCCGTGATGTCCATCTCGGGCTGGTAGTAACTTATTATCGGGATGTCGTTCACGGTATTTCCTGACGAGTCGAGGACTATTACGTATCCTTCCTGTTTTGCGTATCTCGCGATGCTCTTCCTGATGTCGGAGAGCAGCTCTTTTCGCATCTTCTCGTACTCCTCCTTGAGCTGCTCGCTTTTTTCCTTGTCGTACTGCTGAAGCTCGGCTTGCTTGGCCTCGAGCTGGCGGTACTTGTCCCTTGCGGCGAGGCGCTTGTTTTCTCGCTCGGCCTCCGAGAGAGCAATGTTCTGCGATGCATCACGTAGCACCCTGAACTCCTCCTCAAGCTTGAGCTGCGAAGCTGCAAGCTTGTCGGCGTACTCCTTGAACACCTCAGCCTGCTTGTTGAACTTTGCGCTGTTTATGGCGGTCTTGTGGTATCCCTTGAACAGCCTCTCCATGTCAACAACGCCGATTTTCCCGCCCTGCTGCGAGAATGCCGCCAGAGGCAGGATAAAGAGCATGATTGCCCCGATGAGCCTATAGGAAGGATTTGAATTTCTCATGACGATATTCCCGATAAAGTTACTTTTTTCAAAATTCCCCGGGGTGAATCCTGCTCCCCGGCTGACTCGCAAACTGAAAACCAACTACTGTCTGAATCTAGCACGTCTTAGATATTTCTGCAAGCTCCGAAGTGCACGTGTGCCGTGGCCTCACATTCCCGGTGCATAAAAGATCGGGTTGGACATCGCCCGGCCGATTGCGCCGCAGTCGAGCCAGAACCGCACGTAGCCTTTGCGAACCTCGCAGGCATCTATCAGCAAAGGTATCTCAAGGTCGAAGGCGGCGCTGTTGAATCTTTTGAAGTAGACGGCATTGCCGTTGGCCACCAACGTCAGATCCGAAGGTGGCAAGGATTCCCCGCAAGAATCTATCTCGCCTCGGATTTTCAGGGTCATCCCGCCTCCGCTGCCATCACTTACTGTAGCCAGAGTCTGGCCGAGCGATGCGCTACGGCCGTCTTGGACAAGCACGGCCTCGTGTATGCTCACCAAGCCTGCCCCGGGTTTTGCCAGGGCGTATGACCTGCCCTGGCGTATTGCCGCCACAATCCCGTCCGCACTGAAATCATCCGTCCGCACGACCGTCTGGATCACGTCAATCCCGCGGTCGTCGCCATGATAGTCCAGCTCGCCTATGACCACTGGCCTCTCCACCCTTTCTCCCGAACAGTACTCCTGCAGCATCCTGTCCCACAGACCATCCGGCTGATGAGCCGTATAGGCATCCCCGTAGATCCCGGCGAAACCGTTGTGCCCCCGTGTTCCTATCACATCTTCGGGATATGGCAGCGTGTGCATCCGCACTCCCTTGACCACGACCGTCATCTCGGCCTCCGGGGCAGACCAGAACACCGCTGCGTCGGGATCCTGGCCCCTTATATGATCAATGACATGCTGGTAGGGCGCGCTTCCGCTGTCCGCGTACTGCCCGAACTGCACAGCGGCGAAAAAAGGACGGTTGTCAAAGGTCCAGGCCACACCGAGAACCGCCAGGAACCAGCCGGAAATCCGCCTTGCCAGCGCCGGCCTGTAGCTGTAGGCGTTGCCCTGGAGATCGCGGTATGGCTTGCCTCCGCCGAACTTCAAAAGCACCCCCCCCCATACCGTCAGAAGCAACGGCAGGAGCTTGATAAAATCCCCGGCCCCAAACGACATCCCCTCGTTGTGGATCACTGGGATCGCCTCGTAGAAACCCGGCTCCGCCGGCCCGAAGACGGTAAGCTGCTGGCTGAAACGCCGACACTCGAAATCCCCTGAAAATGGAATCCCTTGCCAGTAGTAGTGAGGCGCGATGTCCGCGCCGTGGATAAAGACCATCCTGGGATGCGCATCCTTCAACGAGGTTATCCGTGTCAGATACTCCCCCGCCCCGAAGGACAGCACAGAAGGTCTGGTCGAATGTATCTTGAAGACGCTGCGGAAAGGCGGGGCGCCATACTCGCACCTCACAAGAAGCTGGTCGCTGAACACCACGAAATCCAGCCCCGCCTCCTCGGCCAATCCCGCGACCTCATCGATGCTCCGCGTCCCGGCGCCGATGTCCGTGTTCACGCGCACTATACCCCTGCGCCATCCGTCCCCCCCGACAGCTCCATCCCCACCAAAGGAGGAAAGTGCAAAACACAACGCCGCGAAAAAAATAAAACAACATCTCATAAAATCAGTTTTCCCCTCAACAAAACCCATTATGATGAACTACCCCATTCTCGAGACCCAGCCACCCACAAGATGCGAAAGATATATGACCAGCAATGCGATAAAGATATGCTCGCATATTATCGGGAAGGGATTCCTCTTCTGTTTTCTTGCAATCACATAGCTCAGCACCCCAAGTAAGGTCAGTCCCCAGCACAGGCACACGATGATCGCGTTTTTCAGCGGCAACACAATCACTGGCAGGGCGAATGTGAGCGCAAATACAAACTTCGCCATGAATGTGGAGATTGTGGCCGTCCATATCTGGGCGGGAGTATGCACGTTCTCCGCCTCCTCGGAGATATGTATCCCCAAAGCGTCGGAAAACGAGTCCGCTATCGCTATCGCCAGTATGCCACCCAGGACCGCAACCCTTGAGTGTGTCCCGGCATGCAGCCCGGTCATCAGGCCTAAAGTAGTTATCACCGCGGACGTTATGCCGAACGTCAGGCCTGTTGTCAAAGATTTCAGCACAAAGGCTCCTTATTTTTCGCCACGCGATTTTCTGATGAAGTCCGGGCAGTCGTCCATCGGGTTCACATCCTTCTTGTGCAGGTCGCATCTGAAGAGGAAGGGATGCTGCACGAGTTGCCCGCAGTCGCGGCAGAAATGCTTCTCGTCCTCGGTCGCCACGATTTTCTTCTTCTCCTCCTTCTCCATTCCCAGGAAGCCCAGCAACGCTGACGATGCGGCATCTGACTTCTCAGCAGGCTTGGCCTCGTCCTCTGCGTCATCCGCGATTTTCTCCCCGCATGCCGAGCATACGAACTCGTCTCCGATTTTTTTCCATCCGTCCATCCGTGGCTTCTTGAGCACGAACGCGCTGGAGCCGCATGCCGTGCATTCTATCTCGTCTCCATGTTTCATTTTCATTTGCGTAAATCCTGCCGCTTGTCTCGTTTTGCTCCCGCGCGGGAATTTTCAGCGAGTGAATTTCGCAAGTCCCCGGCGATGTCCTCGATGTCCTCCGGCGAAGTGTCCCAAGCGCACATCAGACGGTATGCCCCGCCGATGAAGTCATATATCCGCCAGCCCTTCTCCCTCATGCTGTCGGCCACGGCGCGGTCCATCCTGAAAAAAACCGCGTTTGCCTCGGTGGGGAAAACAAAATCGTCTATCCCGGCATCCTTGAGCGCCGAGCGCAGACGTGCGGCCATATCATTCGCGTGCCCCGCGTTCCTCAGCCATGCACCGTCCTTGAGCAGCCCGCACAAAGGAGCCGAAAGGAAACGCATCTTGCTTGCAAGCTGCCCCGCCTGCTTGCAACGGTAGTCGAACTCCGCCGCAAGCGCCTTGTCGAAAAAAATCACCGCCTCGCCCGCAGCGGCCCCGTTCTTCGTGTTGCCCAAACATAGCACATCAACCCCGGCCCCCCAAGTGAGATCCTTGGGCGAAACCCCCAAAGAGACCACGGCGTTTGCAAATCTCGCGCCGTCCATGTGGATGCGCATGCCGTGTCTCGAGGCCAGCTCTCGTATCATCTCCAGCTCCCCTCCGGTGTAGACTGTGCCGCATTCGGTTGACTGAGTGATGCTCAACACGCGGGGTCTGGGGTAGTGTATGTCGTTCCGGCGGGTGATGGCATCCTCGGCTGCCAGCAGATCGAGCTTGCCGCCGAAGGATTCCACATGCAGCAGCTTTGCGCCGTTGGAGAAGAATTCCGGCGCGCCGCACTCGTCGGTCTCGATATGCCCGCAGGAGGCGCATATCACGCTGTGGTAGGACTGGCAGCAGTGCGAAATCGCAAGGCTGTTAGCGGCGGTGCCGTTGAAGACGAAGAACACCTCGCAGTCTGTCTCGAAGGCCTCGCGCAGACCGTCCGCGGCCCTTTGTGTCCATTCATCCTCCCCGTAGGGTATGGCATGCCCGGCGTTCGCCTCATCTATTGCACGCAAGACCTCGGGGCATATCCCGCTGTAGTTGTCGCTTGTGAACTGCTTTAGCCTCACTGTCTTTAATCCTTATTTATTTCTCCGGCATTTGCTGGCCGGATTCATTTGGGTTGAAGAACTGTATGCAAACGGGGCTTCCGACAGGATACTTTCTGCCCGTCGGTCGGAGCATCCCGTCGAGAGGGTCCAAGTCGAAAACCACTACGTCGTTGGTGTTCTGGTTGCCGACAATGCAGAACCGCCCCCCGGGAGTGATGTTGAAATGCCTCGGGCCGTCTATGCCCTCGCCCTGAAAGCCCGAAGGGGAAAGACTCCCGTCGGAAGAATCTATCTTGAAGCAGGCGATCGAGTTGTGACCGCGGTTCGACACATACAGAAAATTCCCGTCGGGGTGCACCTTCACCTCGGCCACAAGATTTGCCCCTGCGAAATCCGCAGGCAATGTGCCGAGACTCTGAAGCTCTTTGAACCCTCCGCCTGCACGGTCATGAGCCAGAGCCTGCACGGTGTTGTCCAGCTCGTTCGCAAGATACGCCACATCCAGCCAGGGATGGAAGCAGATATGCCTTGGCCCGGCACCCGGCTCGGCGGCGAAAGATCTCGTCTCCTCCGCATCCAGGATACCAGTGTCGGCATCGAAGCCGTAGATCATAACCTTGTCAATCCCAAGATCCGCGACATACGCATGGCGGTTGTCGGGACTGAGGTTTATGCTGTGGGCATGAGGCCCCTCCTGGCGTCTGGGGTTTATGCTTCCGCCGCTGTGTCGCACGACGCTGGCGGCCTCCTGGAGCGAGCCGTCGGGATTTATCCGGAACGTTGCAGCGCTGCCGCTGCCGTAGTTCGCGGCCAGCAATGTCCTTCCCGTCCGGTCGAAGGATATATGGCAGGGGCCGACTCCCCAGGAGTCAACCTCGTTGATAAGCTCCAAGTGCCCGCCGGGATTTATCCGGAAGGAACCCAGCTCGCCCGGATTACGCTCAGCTATCGCATAGAGACGCATCCGGCAACTGTCAACAGCCAGAAATGTCGGGTTGCTGCACTCGCATGCAAGTTCCGGCACGCCCATCTCACCGGTTACACAATCGAACTCTGAATAGTAGATGCCGTCCGAGGGGCTGTTGGCCGTGTATGTGCCGAAAAACACCCCGCAGGTCCGACCCGGTAAATTCTCAGGATTAGCCTTCGTCTCTTTCATGCCGCAAAATTCCTTTCCAACCAAAATATTACCTCAAGAGCCAGTTTCAAAACTCCCCGTGGCCGCGCCCAAGGGGTTGGGGCGGAGTTTTGAAATTGGCTCTCAACTGTTCCCGACACCAAGGCTGTCAAACACAGTGGAAAGAATCTTCCCCGCAAGCGAGCCCTTGCCCTGCAGCCCGAAATCACGAACCTCCCCTGAACGGGAAATCATCGTAACAGCGTTGTCAATGCTTTCAAACCCACGGTCGGGAAAGCTCACATCGTTGGCAACTATCCAGTCGAGATTCTTGGACACCAGCTTCCTGCGCGCATTCGCCACGACATCATCTGTCTCGGCCGCAAATCCCACCAGGCAAAACCCCCTGTCAGCCCTCCCGAGCCGCTCCAGTATGTCCTCCGTCCGCTCCAGCTCCAGAACCAAACACCGTTCTGTCTTCTTCAGCTTCCCGCAATATTCCTTCACCGGGCGGTAGTCCGACACTGCCGCGCACATCACCACTACATCCGCATCCGTAACCGCAGACATCACCGCACCAAGCATATCACCCGCTGTCTCCACATATACCATCCGCGCCCCTGACACCGCCTCCAGGGCCACAGGGCCGCTTATCAACGTCACATCATGGCCAAGCCCTACCGCCGCTTCGGCCAAAGCATACCCCATCCGCCCGCTTGAACGGTTCGATATATACCTCACCGCATCTATCCGCTCACGCGTCGGACCCGCGGTAACAAGCAACCTCATCGAATGCCTCTCATCAATAATATCATCTCGACCTCAACCACTATATAACCCCGAACAATATAATCCGCAAAGCCTCACCATGCAAAGCCGTCAGTGCATTAGGGAGATGCATTAGGGACGGAGTTTTTTTTTTGGCTGGCCGCATAGTCCCAAATGAAGCTGTTAAATCTCAAAAATGACAGGTAAAATATTTGTATATAACACGATAGGATTATCTTGTTTCCCGCCTTGCATGATGGGAGATTTGGGCGTAGATTATTTTTTGGGTGTCGGGGTTTACAGTTTTGGGAGATTCGCAAAAGAAAGGAGATGAGCGATGGTGACGATAAGGACATCAATGGGAGAGATCAAGGTGGAGCTTTTCAGCGAGGAGGCTCCTTTGACGGTGGAGAATTTTCTTAGCTATGTGGACGACGGTCACTATAACGGTACGATATTCCACCGTGTGATAGACAACTTCATGATCCAGGGAGGTGGTTTTGACGTGGGGTTCATGCAGCTACCTGCGAGGGGGCCGTTAAAGAACGAGGCAGACAACCGTCTCCCGAACGAGACCGGTACTCTGGCCATGGCCAGGACATCCGATGTGAACAGCGCGACATGCCAGTTCTTCATAAACGTTGCTGACAATGATTTCCTGAACTACCGCGCCAGCACCCCGGAGGGGTTCGGATACTGCGTCTTCGGGAAGGTATCCGACGGCATGGATGTGGTCAACCAGATCAAGGCGGTTCCCACCGGTCAGCACGGCCCGCACGGGGACGTGCCAGTGGAGAACGTCGTGATCAACGAGATCGTCAGAGACTAGATAAGGGAATGTTGAATAGTCCCTAAGCACATTCTTCTTTAGGGCGGCTGATATCATGTCCCATCTTGTTTTCAACACACCTCCATTCGTTGTGCTTTTCAGCATTATTGCGCTGGGGCTCGCTTTGGGCAGGCTGTCTGTCAAGGGGATATCCTTCGGTGCCTCCGCGGTGATTTTCGTCGCTCTGGCGTTCGGGCATTTCGGCTTCACCATCCCGCATGGCATCGGGACTATGGGGCTTGTCATTTTTGTATTCTGCGTCGGCATTACGGCGGGGCCGGGTTTTTTCTCGGCATTTGCAAGCAAGGGTGCGAAACTCGCGAAACTTTCCGTGCTGGCGGTGTTAAGCGGTGTTCTTACGGCTTGGCTGGCGGCCAGACTGCTGGATATTCCTTCCTCTCTTGCCGCGGGACTCTTCGCGGGCGCCATGACCAGCACTCCCGGGCTTGCCGCTGCAATGGAGGCAGTCTCCTCCGACCCGGGCCTTGTCGCTGTCGGCTACGGGATAGCATATCCCTTCGGGGTCATCGGGGTCGTGCTGTTTATTCAGCTTATCCCGAAGATTTTCGGGAAAGACCTGGTCCTCGAGGCCGAGAGCTTATCCTCCGAAAAGGCCGCCGGAGGAATCAAACGCATGCTGGTGAAATTCACGAAGCCCGGGTTTGAAGGTCGGCCTGTCAGCGGGGAAGGGACGTTGTTGGATAAAATCGGCTGCTGTGTATCGCGTGTGCTCTCGGACGACAAGCTCCAGCCTGTCGCGCCGGATACCTGCTTTAAAATGGACAGCATATATCTCCTGGTCGGCGAGGAGTCGCATCTGGCAGAGGCGGTCAGGATGCTTGGCGAGGAAACCAGGCGCGAAGCCATCCTTGACGCAGACAACGAGCGCATGCAGATCGCGGTAACATCCCGCGAGCTCGACCGGAAACGCATTGAAGATTTACGCCCGTTGACCCGGCACGGGGTGATAATATCACGCATAACCCGGCACGACGTGACATTCGTCCCAGACAGTTCCATGCGCATCGAATACGGGGATATCCTTACCGTCGTCGGCTCGCCGGCAAACCTCCATGCATTTGCGAAACTCGCAGGAAACAGGCACAAGCTGCTGCATAAAACCGAGCTAATATCGCTATGCGCGGGCATTGTCATCGGCACGTTTGTGGGGATGCTGCCAATTCCTCTCCCGGGAGTGAAGACCTTTTCTCTGGGCCTGGCTGGCGGCCCCTTGCTCGTCGCACTGCTGCTTGGCCATTTCAAAAGGATCGGGTTCCTCTCCGTCAGGATGCCAACGGCATCCAGGCTGATGCTTATGGAGCTGGGGCTGCTCTTCTTTCTTGCCGATGCCGGCATGAAAGCCGGAGGGGAAATACAGGGGATCCTCAAGGAACATGGCCTGATGCTTTTCGCCGCCGGCGCGGCGATATGCATCGTGCCGATGTTGTTTTGCTACGCGGTTGCCGTAAAACTTCTCAAGCTGGATATACTCGAGGCATTCGGGGGTATATGCGGCGGGATGACATCCACCCCGGCGCTCGGTGCGCTTACCGCGAAGGTGGATTCTGAAATACCCGTCAGCAGCTACGCCACGGCATACCCCGTGGCATTGATCATGATGATCTTCGGCGCTCAGCTCCTGGTCTTTCTTCTCGGGGGCTGAACGACATTAGGCTTTCCCGGTAGCATCCATTGCAGGAGAAAGCCCGGCGACAAATGTATCCTCGCGCCGTGAGGACACCGGGAAGCGCCTGCCCCCGGCCTTGCCATCCATCCCTACCTGTTTCTAGGTCTCCTGGGGCAGGATGACGTTCATCAACCTAAATGAAGCAGTTAAATCTCAAAAATAGCAGTTAACATATTTGTATACAAAGCTTTAAGACTAACTGAGCTTTCACCTTTTTGGTTAGAAGAGCCAGTTTCAAAACTCCGCGTGAACCGCGTTGGGAGCGCAGGCGCGGCAGA
>CAZANS010000004.1:0-23548 GCA_964486565.1 uncultured Victivallales bacterium | reverse complement strand
TAATTTATTTATAATATTCTTTTCTATAATGTCTTACGCGAACTGGCACCGAATTTTACGAACTGGCACCGAATTTTATTGTTTATGTTACAAACCGTAGAAGCGGTGCCTTTCTACATGGCATCCGGAACTTTGATTGTCAAGGTGGCGAGCCCGTCGGAAAGAATTCTTCCGACACCCCGGCATGCCTCGATCCTGGCGGCTCTCAGAGATGCCGGCTGGGCGTTCAACACCGGGCATTCGCGGTAGAATGCGCTGAAATCCTTCGCCAAAGCGAGCAGGTAGGACGCCAAGCCGGAGCAGTCCATCATGTCCCCAGCCCTCTGCAGCACCGACGGGTACTGCAGGGCGGTTGCCGAGAGCCTTCTCTCATGCTCGGAACCCATCGCTGCCCAGTCCGGGGCAATAACTGCCGCCACGTCTGATTTAGACTTCCTCATGATGGAGTTGATCCTGGCACAGGCGTATTGCACATATGGCCCGGTGTCGCCCTCGAACTTCATCGAGGCCTCCGGGTCGAACATCACGGTTGTCCGCGGATTGAACTTTATCAGCATGAACTTGAGCGCACCCATGGCGATGGTCCAGGATCTTTCGTCGATATCCTCGGGGATGTTCTCACCGGCCCGCTCCAAACTTGCAGATTTCGCAAGGGAAGCCATCTCCGAGAAGAGATCATCGGCGTCAACCACCGTGCCCTCGCGGCTCTTCATCCTGCCGGAGGGAAGATTGACCATCCCGTAGGCCAGATGATGCAGATCCCCCGCCCAGGGATAGCCGAGCCTCTTCATTATCGCGAAAAGTGTCTGGAAATGGAACTTCTGCTCGTCGCCGACGACCCATACCTGCATCTCAGGAGAATAGTCCTCGGACTTCATGAGGGTTGTCCCGATATCCTGGGTGATGTACACGCTCGTGCCGTCCGAACGGAGGACTACCTTCTCCCCCAGCTTCGGGCCGAGGTCCACAGCCACTGCGCCGTCGGGGCGCCTGAAGAAGACCTCGCGGGAAAGAGCTTCCTCAACAATGTCGCGCCCCAGAAGATACGTGTCGCTCTCGTAGTAGGTGCGGTCGAACTCAACACCCATGCGACGGTATGTCTCCTCGAAGCCGGCCAGGACCCATGCGTTCATCCGCCTCCAAAGCTCGCGCGTCTCCTCGTTGCCATGCTCCCATTTGACCAACATGTCCTGGGCCATGCGCCCTAGATTGGTACGCAGGAAGAGATCCTCGTCGCTCAAGTCAGAAATGTCGGGCTGCGAGTTCCGCATCTCGGCGATCTGACGCTTCAGCTCCTGGTCGAACTTCACGTAGTAGCTCCCGACGAAATGATCACCTTTCTGGCCGCAGCCCTCCGGTGTGTTCCCACCCCCGAAGAGACTGTAAGCCACCATGGACTTGCATATGTGTATCCCCCTGTCGTTCACAAGATTCACAGCGATGACCTCGTGCCCTATCCGCCGCAGCAGCGTTACCAGCGACATCCCGATCGTGTTGTTCCTCAGATGGCCCAGATGCAGCGGTTTGTTCGTGTTCGGCGCTGAGTACTCGACAAGTATTTTTCGCCTCGAACCTTCGGGGAGCAAGGCTTCGGCTAGCAGGGCATCCACGTCGGCTAGCGAGTCGCGGTGAAGGGGCCCGGGCTTTACGCTTATGTTGACAAACGCCTTCACCGCCTCGGCGGTCTGCACGTCCGGATGCCCAGAAAGGTACTCCGCCGCACGCGCCGCAAGCTCCATAGGGTTGCTCCTTGTCTCTCCCGCCAGACGGAAACAGTTCACCGTGATGTCCCCCACCATATCCGCGGGGCAGGGCTCAGAAGGTATCAGCAGACTCTCCAAACCCAGGGTCTCTCGGATAAAATCACTCAAATCATCGACACATCTTAATGGCATAATTGTCACTCTCTAAGAAAATTTTTGTTCTGCGGTAATCTACAATCCCCCAGCACCTATGCAATGCCCCGCACTAAAAAACTCCCCAAAGGAATTAAGAAAGGGAATAAGGCTATTGTATTCCACAAAGCACCTGCTAACTTGTCTTTATTACAAACGAAAGGAGTACGATGTGGGATACCCTGCGAAGAATCTGGTTCGTGCCGGGAGATGTGCCCATCCCTCCAAATGGGCTGAGAGCGGCCACCATGAGCTTGCATGGAGGAGACAGCGCAACGTGATAATAGAGCAAGTTTCAAAACTCCGCGTGAACCGCGTTGGGAGCGCAGGTGCGGCAAGCGGTGCGGCGAAATGGCTGGTGCATACCATCAACTGCCTGTGCCTGCCATTTCGCCGTGGCGAATGCCTTTGCCTCCGCCCCAACCCTTTGGTGGTCAGGCTCTTTTGGCGCGCCGCGCGGGCACGGGGAGTTTTGAAATTGGCTCTTTAGTGAATGCGTACGAAGTTCCTATCGGGAAGGATTGAAAATGAGACCAGCACTGCCGAAGGAAGAAGTGGTAAAGGCAATCGAGCATCGCAAGCCGTGCCGTGTTCCGATGATGATCCATCAATGGAATTGGGCAAATGCTTTCGAAGAACGCGCGCCGCAGGTTCAGGAAATTCAGCAGCAATACCCGCAGGATGCCTGCTTCATATCGCCGCGCATGCCTGCGTACTGGGATAATGTCGATAACCCCGATCATATCCCCGGATACTCATGGATGAACACCAGGGAACCAGAAAAGCCCACAGAGGCGCGCGGACATGATTCAAGCGTTGCTATAGCAGACTGGTCTCAACTCGATGCGATCATCGAGCAGTGGCCGGATCCTGCAATTCCGCAGCTTTACGCAGGCCAGAAGGAGAACCTTGCCCAAAACGCCAACTGGCGCTATACGGGAATTAACTGGGCATACTGCTTCTACGAACGGCTGTGGAGCCTGCGGGGCATGGAAAACATACTCTGCGATTTCTACGAAAACCCACAGCACGTTCACAAACTGATGGATGCCCTGTGCGACTTCTATTGCGCGATCATACAAAGAGCGGCAGACGAACTCAAAGTCGATTCAGTCTACACGACCGACGATATCGGCATGCAAACGGGGCCGATGTTTTCGCCGGCGATTTTCAGGGAATTCTTCAAGCATCGCTATGAACGCATGATCAAAACCGCGCACGGGAACGGCATGCACTTCTGGCTGCACACCTGCGGCGACGTGCGCCTGTTCCTCGATGATTTCATTGAGATCGGCCTCGACGTGATACACCCGATCCAGAAATACACAATGGACGAGCGGGAAGTCGCAAAGCGATTCGGCGGCAACCTCTGCTTCTGGACCGGCATGGACGTTCAGCAGATTCTTCCGAGAGGCACGCCGGAAGACGTCCGCAGGGAAGTAAGGTCCATGATAGACATCTACGATCGTGCAGACGGCGGCTGCATGATGACCGCCGGCAACGGGATCACGCCCGACGTGCCCATCGACAACCTGTACGCTTTCTACGATGAAACATACAACTATGGCCTGAAGCACAGGCAGCAGTTCGGGTAGACCTTGAAGCAGCACCGGCTATTCTGCCTGTCTGCGCGCTCAAGCCGCTCGGCGTGCCATTTTGGATGCGAGGCCACGCCGATGCGGAAGTGGGCATACCTGTCTAGTCTGTCCCGTCCGCGGCGGTGTGGCATTCGCGCCAAAAGAGCCTGCCGCCCATAGGGTTGGGGCGGAGTTTTGAAACTGGCTCTAATATCGGTGTCGGGGTCGCTATCGGAATCGGAATCGAATGGGTTCTTCATTACATCTGTGGATAGGGGAAGAAAACAAAGCAGGGAAAAAGATACCGACCCCGATACTGACCCCGATACCGACCCCGATACCGACCCCGATACTGACCCTGATACCGACCCCGATACTGACCCCGATACCGACCCCGATACCGAAGGCAAACAGGAAATCAAAGGAAATATCTTAGGTTTGACCCCGTTCATGGGGAAATAATCCCCTGCGCGATTGCAAAGGACGCGGTAAAAGGTAGATTACCATTGTGTTTAGGCTGCGTTATAATATGCATACAGGAAGAAGATTCTGATGAAATACATAGTATTGGGCAAGGACGGCATGGAATACGGCCCCGTGGACGCTGAGACGCTGGAGAAATGGGTCGAGCACGGCAGAGTGTTCAAGGACTCCAAGGTTCGCAACGCCCTGATGATGAAATGGAACGATGCCGGCAAACTGGAGTTCCTTGCCGAGGCGTTCAAGCAGCAGGAGGTGCATGAGGAAGAGGAGGCATCCGGACTGACTGGCAAGCTGAAGAGTTTTCTTGCTGGCAGCCACGAGAAGCACGAGCTTCCCGAGGATGAGGAAAATAATACCGCATTCCGCCAGAAATATATGCCCAATCCTGCTGGCGTATTCCAGAGGATGGGAGCGTTCCTGATTGACGCGCTTATCATTTCCTCTTTTGCGTTCGTGCTGTTTTTATTCCTTGTTATCACGACCGGCACATGGGTCACGGTTGACACCACAGGCGGCTTCGCGAATATCGCGGCATTGTCCGAGACGCAAAGCGGGGGGCGCGCCATGTCAGGCAGGGAAGGGGAGGTCATTGAGATACTCGATGCCGAAGCAATGAAGGAGGCGTCGAAAGTGGAGAGCAGGCCTCCGGCGCCGTTGCCTTCCGCAACACGGCAGGCTGTGCCTGAAGCCCAGCAAGAGGCGGTCGAGGACGCCGATCCGACAAAAACGACCTTCCCGTCGCCATACAAGATGAGGAAAAAATTCAATGCGTTCTTCGCTTTCTTCCTCCTCGGTGTCCTTTTGTATTACGGCATTGGCCTCGGAGTCTTCGCCCAGACCTGCGGAATGTACTATTACGGGCTCATCATAGTCAAGGGGTACAACGCTGAGGCGTTTCCCGCAAGGACGTTTGCCTATGTGCTGCTTTCTCTGCTCTTCGCCCCGACAACACCTTTCGTTGTCCTTATAAACCCCGCACACCGCTCGATCCAGGGCTACCTCACCGGGACAAGGCTTATCAGCATCACCGCCAAGGCTAAGGGCTGATTGCGGTTCTGCGGTACCAATGAAGAAAAAATCCCGTAAAAGAACAGAATCGAGGAGCCTGGAAAGCCTTCTTGCGCAGGCCTTCCATTGCCATGCTGACCAGTCCTGGAGCTGCACTGGCTGCGGCAAGTGCTGCACGATGTGGGACATCCCGGTCACCCGTGAGGAGAAGGAGAGGATAGAGGGTCTGGACATCCCGGGCTTTGAGTTCAACGACAATGCCTATTTCACCCCTTCCGGCAGGCAGGGGAGACTTTTCTTGATCAAGAGGAAGCACGGCAAGTGCATCTTCTTGGGCGACGACGGTTTATGCGTTATACACAGGCATCATGGCGAGAGAGTAAAGGCGCTGGCTTGCAGGCTGTATCCCTTTCATATCCTGAAGTGGGACGACGGCAGTGCTTCGGCATCGCTGCGCTTCGACTGTGTCGCTGTCTCCGAGAACCACGGCAAACCTCTCTTCGGGCATCTTGAGCAGATGGAAGATTTTGCTGCCGAGATGGAAGGAAGCGTTAGGAGATCCAGAGCTGACTATACCCTGCGTGTAAAACCCGGGACAAAAGCCTTGAGGAAGGTTGCCGACGCATACAAGGCTATCCTTTGCGAGAGCAGTGTGTCAATGCCTGCCCGGCTGAACTACGCTGCAAGGCTGCTGGATTTTCACGGCCTGCCATCCAACAGTCAGGATGTGCTCTCTCCAAACGACGAGTTCAAGTCCGATGTCCTCATGTACATCCTGGGGCACTCGGAAGGCTTGGAGTACACCATTGACTCGGCAGGGGAGCCCGAGAGATTCGTCAACACGGGATTCAACTACATGCTCAGCGGATATGC
Source organism: uncultured Victivallales bacterium (assembly GCA_964486565.1). GTDB lineage: Bacteria > Verrucomicrobiota > Lentisphaeria > Victivallales > JAADHT01 > JAFGFR01. Next base: position 17,712 of record CAZANS010000004.1, on the reverse strand, counting down.
CAGGGTTGACGAGGGCTGGCTGGCTGGGGTTTTCTGCGGGGCAAGGCTGAAAAGGGGCTGGGCGATATTCAAGTTCATGACCGGCATGGGAACTCTGCGCCCGCTCGGTGAGGGATTCCCCGATGCGGCAGGGATTGTCCCCCTGGCCGCGGCACAGGGTTTGCATGCCGAAAAAGAATGCGAGATCATGATCTTGAGATATCTCGCCGCCCAGCTTGACGCGCTCCACTTCTGCGGCAACCCAGGGATAAACCTAACCTTCGAGGATGGGATGCGGCATCTGCTCCTGGCCTGCCCTGTGATTGTTTCCCTGGCCGCGCTTCATGCACGATCCGAGGGGCTTGGAAAAATCGGCACCCCGAGCATGGCGTACTCGCTGAGGATTGTTGACCACACCTTCTACCATTCACCTTTCTTCGCATTGCGTCACGTCAGGGGGATGACCGGATGGCTCACCTCGGCAAAGATTTTCCCCGCATTGCTGAAAAAAGTTTTTCCCGCGTCCATTTGAGCATCTCTGACGGCTCCCTCAGACGCAATACGAATATGCATCCGACAAACGCCGCAGCCGCCGTAAGGCAGCTCAGACCCAGCCTGACTGAAAGCATGACCTTGCCTGTCGCAGCAAGCCCCGAGATGTCCAGCACTGCAAACGCCGCGGCCGCGCATGCGGCGCATGCCGCCCCAGTGGTCAACAGCTTGGCCATGAAAATGAATGTCGCCCAGCCTTCGAACATCGGCACCGAACGCTTCAGTATCAGAAGCAATGCCAAAGTCTTGAGATGTCTGCTCAAAACATATCCCAAAGACACCGTCACAAGCGCCGCCGCCCCGCCAAGTCCAAAATGTATCACCCCGACATAACTGACCATCACCGATGTCGCAGAGAAAAACATCCCGATGAAAATTACTATATATATCTTCCGGGTGGCAAAAAACGCCTGCATGAGGAACATCTCCAGGCCGTATGCAGGCAGCACCAGGGTGTAGCAGGCCATTGAGATGCCGGACAGCCGGGCATCCTCAGCGGAGAAATGCCCCATCACGAGAAGCTTGACCAGCTCGGGTGAGAAAACAACGCAGAAAAGCGACACCGGCACGAACAAGCAGAGCAGCATCCTGCCAGAATGCGTGAGAATCTCACCAAGCTTCTTCTTGTCCCCTCGGGATACCAGATCGCAGAAGAAAGGGAACATCGCAATTGACAATGCGTAGGGCACGATCATCCCGATGGCCTGGAAAAGCTTCCGCCCGTAGGCGTTGGCCTTGATCAGGCCGTCCGCCTCCAAAGAACTCAAGACTGTTATGTTGTTGTAGAAATCCCTGAACTTCGCGAAAAGCACACCCGCCACCAATGGGAGCATAAGCCACAGCATCGTCCTCAACGCTGGATTGCGCAGGTCAATGGAAGGCCTGAAGAAACGCGTTCGCCCGCCTAGCCCGACAAGGTGCGTCAGAAGCTTCAGCACGCTGCCGCCTACAATCCCGACTACAAGTGCCTTCCAGCCGGCATCGAAAATATACACCCCGACAACGACGCTGATCAGGATAAAAGTCTTCCAGGCTGCATCCCCGAATGCCGCAAGGAAGAATTTCTTGTAGCCGTTGAGCAGCATGTATGTCGTCGAGCCAAGGGACAGGCACAGCAGCGCCGGAGCCATCGCCCTGACACCTCTGGCCGCAAGATCGAAGTTCCCGCCCTTCGTGTCGGAATCGAAATATGTGACTATCCCAGTGAGCTCCTCTGGGAACACCATCAGAAGCCCCATCACCAAGAAAAGTATCAGCATCTGCAAGCTTAGAAGAGTGTTTGCCAGATTCCATGCCGCCTGCTCTGAATTCTTCTCCTTCTCTTCTATGAACACGGGAAGGAAAGCAGGCCCTATCATCTCCTCCCCAATGAGGAAAAGACTGAATATCACCCCGTCGAAGGCAAAGCCGTAAAGGCATTCCCACTGCACCGTCTCGGTCAGCCCCCCGACAATAAAAAACTGTAGGAAACCCACCATCTTGAAGGCCAGATGAGCTATGAAGACCGCCATCCCGGCCCTGATGATTCCTTCTCCATGTGACCGTGTTTCCATTTGCTACCGACCTTTTTTCCCCGCATCGTCAACTCCGGAAGACTCATTGAGGCAGACTCCCAGATATCCCAACAGCGGCTTGATGTTCTCCCGGATGTCAAAATCCCTGCAGACACGCACCTGTGCCTTCCCCCCTAGCGTAGCGGCCAGATCCCTGTCTTCCCACAATCTCGCGACCGCGGTGGCCAGGCTCTCCGCCGAACCCGACTCGCAAAGCAAACCGTCAACCCCGTCCTCGACCAACTCGGGAATCCCGCCGACAGCGCTGGCGACTACAGCCTTGCCGAGACCCATAGCCTCCACCACGACATTCGGTATCCCGTCGCGGTCGCCGTCCGCGGCGACTATACCGCTGTGCACCAGAAAAAACGAGCCTCGCATAAGCCTCAGGACGTCATCATGTCCTAGGCTTCCCGTAAGCTCCACGGTATTCTTCAGACCGAGCTCGCCTATCCTCCGCTCCAAGGCGCCCCGGCATCCCCCGTCCCCGACAATCTTCGCATTCAGCCTGATCCCCCGGCCTGCGAGCAACGCCAGCGCGTCCAGCAGAACCATGAAGCCCTTCTTCTCCTCCAGCCTTCCCACGGAAAGCACATACTCCCCCCTCTTGACATCAGCCCGCGTGACCATGTCATCAAGGGCTATGCCGTGCCGCATCAGTATGGTCTTCTTTATCCCGTGCCCCTCCAGGATCTCCTGGGCATGCCTCGAACAGACAAAAACCGAGTCCGCCCCTCGCAGCCTCCTGCGAAGAACCCGACCCGGAAATGTGAATATGTCCCAGGCATGCGCAGATACGCTCCACCTGCAACCCAGAAACTCCGCAAGGCATGCCGCCGCATCAGCACTCACATATGCGAAATGCGCGTGCACATGCCAGCCCCGGCCGAGGGCCATTTCCGCCGCAAGGGCGGCGTTCAGAACTCCCTTCATGCGGTGATAGGCGAACCTGGGCGAGGCTATCAGGTCGCCTGGGATCATGCACGCACGCTTCAGGAACACCACGGGACATCTCGCAAACCAACGGGCCAGAATCTGCGAAATTCGCAAAAACCCTCTCCGGTCAATCCTCTCGACATCTATCCCGTCAGGCTCTGCGGCGCCAGCGGCGCCCATGTTCAGCGAGAATACCTTGATCTCCAGCCCTGCATCTTTCAACGCCATGATCTCGCGCCTGACAAATGTCTCGGTCAGCGAAGGGAAACGATCCAGTATATAACATATAGACATATAACGATTGCCTGCTATAATTCGCCGACGAAACACGGACGCATAGCGCTTTGCAGCCAACGCGAGGTCAGCCTCCAAGAGCTTTGCGGTAAACCTCCACGGTGGACTTGAGGGTCTTTTCCCAGGTCAGTTCACGTGTCCGGGCAAAACCTTTCTTTACGCATTCCTGGCGAAGATTCTTGTCGGTTATCAGCGCAGATATCTTCTCGGCCATAAGCTTGTGGTCCCCAGAGGGCACGCATAGCGCCGCACCGGCGGATGTCTCCTTCAGCCCGTCGCAGTCGGAGCATACCACGGGCAGACCGCAGGACATCGCCTCCAGCACAGGGATGCCGAAACCCTCCTCCAGAGACGGGAACAGGAAGACATCGGCAAGCGAGTACACGGCCAGCAGATCCGCTATGGGGATAAAACCCGGCCAGATGACATCCTTCTCGATAGCCAGCTTGTAGGACAGCTTCCGTGATTCCTTTGTACCCCATGCCGAACGTCCGGCAAGCACCAGCTTATAGTCCTTGTGCTCCTTCCTGAACTCGGCGAAAGCCCTGATAACCCCCGATATGTTCTTCTTCGGCTCGTGGTTTGCGAGGAACAAGATGAACTTGCGCGGCAGTTTGTACTTGACCCTGACCTGCTCGAGAAGATCCGGCTCGGAAACCGGGGTGAAAACCTCGGATGCCGCAAAAGGTATGACGTTTATCTTTTCAGGCGACGTGCCGAAAAGCCTGAGTATATCTTTTTTGACGCTCTCTCCGGGGACGATTATCTGACGGGCGGCCCGTATGCTGCGCCCAAGCATCATCTTGTAGTAAAGCTGGTTGCTGATCTTGCACAGTTCCGGACGCTTGATGGCAATCACGTCGTGAACTGTGAGAACCGTCGGGAAAGGTTGCTTGGCAGGCGCGATATACCCGGGACAGTGCAGCAGGTCGCATTTCAACTTCCCCACCCTGCCTGGCATTGCAAAATGCTCCCAGAATATCCGTGAGATACGTGAGTTCATAGGCAGACTCACAGTATGGACCTCCGCGTTGACAAACTCTCCCCTGTCAGAATATCCAGCATTCATGAACACATGCAGATCATGCGCGAACTCGTGCGCAAGAAGCTCGCCCAAACGGGAGATGGTCACCTCAACTCCCGAGAAGTACCCCCCCAGCAGTATGGCGTTATAGGCTATTTTCATACCTGAAACCCGAACTCCTTCAATATATTTGCGAATTCCGCAAAAGCCCTTCCGATGCCGAACCTCTGCGATACGCACAGTCGCGCCGCGCCGGTGATCCTGCGCCCAAGCTCAGTGTCTCCGAGCAGCTCGCATATCTTTTCGGCCGCCCCGGCGGTGTTTCCCGGCTCCACAAGCATACCCGAAACACCGTCCTCGACAATCTCTCCTGCCGCGCCGCAGTCGTACGCGACCACAGGCGTCCCGGATGCCATCGACTCCACAATGACCCGCCCGAAAGGCTCGTCGCGCGACAGCATCGCCAGACATCCCGAAGCGCCCAGCAGCGATGCCATGTCCTCTACATGCCCCGCCAGCAGGAAGTCTTTTTCAAGCCCGGCGGCGGCTATCCTGCTCCTCACTTCAAGCACATGTTCTTGCTGCCCCGTACGTTCCGTGTCGCCGGCAATGACGAAAAATGTATCAGCCATCTTGGATTTTACAAGAGCCGCAAGCTCAACGAAATCGAGCAGCCCCTTCCACTTGACGAACTGTGACGCCATCAGCACCACCTTTTTCCCTTCCGGCAACCCGGGAAACAGCCCAGCCCCCCCCGAAGGCAGGCTGTACCTTCCAATGTCTACCCCATTGTATACCAGACGGGCCTTAGTGTGCAGACCCGCCGGGAGCTGGGCACAGAGATTCTCGCGCACGGCTCCTGATATGCATACCATGAATGTTGCGGATCTCGCAAGCAAAGGGGCGAGAAAACCATGACGGGCAAGATCCCTCTCGTGCCATGAAAAACTTACCCCGCAGTGCCTTGCCGCAGGCGCGGCAAGGACCGCCCCAGTGAAGCCGTTGGCATGCACTAGGACCGCATTCTCCTGTCTGATTATCCTCTTCAGCCCGCGCGTGGCACGAAACAACAAAGGCAAAGCGAAAGTGAACATATCCACCCTCCTCAGCGGCCGCAAAGGAAGCTCATGCACTTTAAAACCCAGCCCGGAAAGCGCCCCCGCCAAAGGCCCCGGGGGGAGGACACACACCACTGCACCCTTGTCGGGGAAACACGACACCAGCTCGAGCAGCGACCTCTCAGCACCACCCATTGCAGATACATGATGGAAAAATATTATCTTTTGCATGACCCCAAATTACCACCCTTCGGGTCGCTGTTCAAGCAGCCATGGAAGATTAGGCCGGCAAGGGAAGGGGAATTAGCCAAGTTTCTTGCTTTGCGCTCTTGAAATATCCAAAACAAATGCTAAGTTCAGCTCTCACGTGTCTTCATGGTTTTCAACAAAGGCGGGATATACTATAGGATATGAAAATACTTGTGATCAACGGGCCCAACATGCATTTGCTGGGCAGCAGGGAGCCGGAGGTTTACGGTCCGGGGACTCTCGCGTCCCTTGAAAAGTCCGTCGCCGCCTTTGCGGATGAACTTGGGATTGAGGCATGCTTCGCACAGAGCAACCACGAGGGCGAGATTGTCGAGTTGATCGGCTCCGCAAGAAATCATACAGACGCAATTGTCATCAATCCTGCTGCATACACTCACACGAGCGTGGCAATCCACGACGCGATAAAGGCTTTTTCAAAGCCAGTGATAGAGGTTCACATGAGCAACATCCAGGCTAGGGAGGGCTTCCGGCGCGAGTCGCTGACAGCGCCGGCCTGCGTCGGGCAGATATGTGGTTTCGGGGCCAACGGCTACAAGCTTGCGGTGCGTGCGTTGTTCGACATGCTCTCGGCGGAAGCGTGAGACAGAAAAAAATTATTAGGGTTTACTGCCAAAAGCGGTGAATCAAGGCTTAAAAAAGAAAAGGATATGAAATGAAGATTGAAGAAATCAGGGCCATCGTGCACCTAATGTCTGACCATGACTTGACGGAGTTCAAAATCGAGGCCGAGGAGATGCGCCTGTGCATCAAGAGAGGCCATGAGCAGGTGTTTGCCTCTATGCCAGCGATGGCCCAAGGCTACCCTGTGCAGGCTGCACCTGCAGCAGTTCAGGATTCCAAGCCCGTCGTGGAAGAGGTGGCCGCCGATACCATAGACTCTCCAATAGTCGGCACATTCTACACTGCGTCCGGGCCGGACCAGCCGGCATTCGTGTCCGTCGGCACGAAAGTCACACCCGAATCCGTCGTATGCATCATTGAGGCAATGAAGGTCATGAACGAGATAAAGGCCGAGAAGTCTGGCACCATCAAGAAGATCCTTGTCGAGAACGCCCAGCCCGTCGAGTTCGGGCAGCCTCTTTTCGTGATAGATTGAATCCGCAAGAGCATTTCTAAGCAACAAAATCCGGGGACAGCCAAATGTTCAGAAGAATACTGATAGCAAACCGAGGCGAGATCGCGCTCCGTGTCATACGCGCATGCAGGGAGATGGGGATCGAGACTGTCGCGGTGTACTCCAAGGCGGACGAGACAAGCCTGCATGTCCAGCTTGCCGACCAAGCGATATGCATCGGCCCGCCGCAGTCCTCAGCCAGTTATCTGCTGATTCCGCAGATCATCAGCGCGGCGGAGATATGCGATGTTGACGCCATACACCCTGGCTACGGCTTCCTCGCCGAGAACGCGCACTTCGCCGAGGTTTGCAACTCCTGCAACATAAAGTTCATCGGCCCCGGGCCGGAGCAGATCACAGCCATGGGGGACAAGGCTGTTGCAAGAAAGACAATGATTGCAGCCGGCATCCCTGTGACACCGGGCAGCGAAGGTGAGATCAAAGACGAGTATGAGGCAAAAAAAATCGCCGCAAAAATGGGTTACCCAGTGATAATCAAGGCTTCCGCCGGCGGCGGCGGCAAGGGCATGCGCGTCGCACATAACGACGCCAGCCTGATCCAGGGCTTCCATGCCGCCAAGTCCGAGGCGGAAAAGGCCTTCGGCAACTCTGGCGTATATATAGAGAAGTACATCGAGAACCCGCGTCATATCGAGTTTCAGATACTTGCCGACGAGCATGGCAATGTGGTTCATCTGGGTGAAAGGGACTGCAGCATACAGCGGCGTCATCAGAAGCTTATCGAGGAGTCCCCGTCTCCCTCGATGACCCCCAGGTTGCGCAGGGCCATGGGTAATGCCGCGGTGAAGGCCGCGAAGGCCGCCAATTACTCCAATGCAGGGACGATAGAGTTCCTGCTTTCCGGGCAGGACTTCTACTTCATGGAGATGAACACCCGGATACAGGTCGAGCATCCTGTGACCGAGGAGATCACGGGAACAGACTTGATCATGGAGCAGATCAGAATCGCCGCGGGCGAGAAGCTTTCCTTCAGGCAGAGGGACATCCAGTTCCGGGGACATTGCATCGAGTGCCGGATAAACGCCGAGGATCCCTACAGGGACTTCACCCCCAGCCCGGGGAAGGTGGAGTTGTACTGTCCGTCAGGCGGAAGAGGTGTAAGGGTGGACTCCCATGTCTACTCCGGTTACTCCATACCTCCCTACTACGACAGCATGATAGCGAAGCTTATTGTTCACGCGCCGGACAGGAGACAGGCGCTCGCGAAATGCGAGAGGGCTCTCGATGAATTCATGATCGAGGGCGTTAAGACGACAATACCCTTCACGAAATTTCTTGTAGGGACAAGCGATTTCGTTGCAGGAAACTACGACACGAGCTATATTGAAAGGCTGATGAAGCTAGGAGTCTTCAAGGAAGATTTGTAGCAGGCATTGAAACAGGCCATTAAATTTTTAATTTTTTCGAAAGGTGGATACTATGATCAGGAAGAAGGAGAAGAGGGCACACAGGAGTTCCGTGGCTGGAGCCGTGGGCGAGAACGGGATGGAGCTTGGAGGAGTCCATATCCATGAGAACGTGATCGCCTCGGTTGTCAGGAAGGCTACGGGAAAGGTCGAGGGTGTCATACGTCTTGCAGGCAGCACGCTCGTCAACAACATCGCGGAGCTTATCGGCAACAAGACCATAGGCGACAGGGCCATCTCCGTCCACATGGAAGGCAGCACGGTCGCCATCGAGGTCAAGGTGAACATCCTTTACGGGTATCACGTCCCCACGGTTGCAGGGAACATACAGACCGTGGTAGTCGAGGAGGTCGAGAAGATAACCGGGCTTACCGTGACTTCAGTCAACGTGATAATCCAGGAGCTTGACGATGCCGAGGATGCGGGGCAGGAGGAATCCGACGAGATCTGAGTTGCTCAAGCTTTCGCTCACGCTTGGGTATACGTGTTTTTCAGCTTAAGAGTTCCAACACAGGCGGTATATCATGATTTTTGACTTTTATCAGTGGCTGATCTCTTCCGGAGGGAACCTGCAGCTTAGGAATTTCAGGGCAGGCTATGTCTGGGGCACCATTGTCGTTTTAGTGCTTCTTGTCGTTGTCAAGGTCCTCCACTACTACATGTTCGCCAGGCAGAAGAAAGTCCAGGAGGTCAAGGTGGCGGGCGATGGGGGGGCGTTTTTCGTCTCCGCGTCAGCCATCGCCGACATGGTCAGGTTCGTCGGAGAGAAGTTCGAGTACATCGAGATACAGAAGGTCTTCCTCAGGGAGAATAAAAACGGTGTGGGCATGGCTATAAATGTCGTCTACGACATGCATGGAGAGAGGTTCCCGTTGCTCGCCACCAAGCTCAAGGATGCCATCCAGGAGAACCTCGACGGCCAGCTCGGGATAGACAGCATAGAGACGATAGACATCCACGGCAAGAAGATAACCAACAAGAAGACATCACAGTTCTGACCGTCTTATGAGCTAATTTCAAAACTGGCTCTAAAGTTCCGGGGTCTGTTTCCATTTTATGGAAGCAGCGAGGCATGCCGTCGAGTTGAACAGGAGCAAGCCGCCTGAGCAAGCCACCGCCATCGAGGATGGCATGGTTCCCACCAGAAAGAACGCGCTGACGAGCGTTCCGGCGATGCTTCCGAGAGTCCCAAGCGCATATATGTTCCCGCTGCCCCTGCCGACGGCGTCCAGAGATTCAGTGTTGAGCTTCACCATGCAGGGCATCAGCATGCCGATCAAAGTCGATGGCAGAATGAAAAGCAGCGTGGATACCGACAGCATCTGGACACTATCATTCATCCACGAGATTTCAGAGATCTTGCACACGGCATGTGCGTAAGCGGGGAATGACAACAGCGCAAGGCCGCAGAGCATCTGAATAATCCCCAGCGTCTTGAATCCAGGGCGCCTGTCGGCCGCTGCCCCTCCCAAAGCGTAGCCGATCCCCAGCCCGGCCATGAAAACCGACAGCAACGCCCCCCATACACGGGTGCCCCCGCCAAAATATGGCGTGAGGATCCTGCTCCCGAAAATCTCAAGGCACATCAGCACAAAGCCTGAAGTCAATGCGCTCGAATACAACAAGATCTTGCAGAATAAACCCACAGTCGTTATTTCCCGCTAACCTAAATGTCCCGAATAACCCCGGAACTATACTCTCCATATCTTTCCTTTCAATCTCAAGGGGCCGACTATTCCCGGCTCTTGCTCGCACGCATAAGAGGATACTACCCGTACGAAGCGACGGTTGCCCGAGGCAAAACCGCGGTGCAATGCGGCAGACTGCGCGGCTTTCCATTTGAATCGCTGCTTGCCATGTCGGTGAATCGTTGTATATTAGGAGCGAGTTTCAAAATAAAACGACTATGTTCAGTAGAGGAGGAACGATGCTGTACAACAAGCTTGGCAAGGCTGGGATGAAGGTGAGTGCGATTTCTCTGGGATCGTGGAGGACCTACGGTCAGGAGGAGAGCGTGGAGACCGCCGACAGATGTATGTCCGCCGCCTATGATGCGGGGATAAATTTCTTTGACGGGGCAGAGGCATACGGAAACGGCGCGGCGGAGAAGGCGATGGGGGAGGTGTTCAAAAGGCATTCATGGCCCCGCGACACGTACATAGTGTCCAGCAAAGTGATACGTGTGGGGCAGTTGCCTACTCAGGGCGGTTTGTCGCGCAAGCATCTTGTCGAGGCCTGCGACGCGGCCTTGAAGAGGATGAATCTGGATTACCTGGATATGTTTTTCTGTCACCGTCCGGACCCGGACACTCCCCTGGAGGAGATTGTTCACACGATGAACGAGCTGATTCAGCGAGGCAAGATATTCTACTGGGGCACCAGCGAGTTCAGCGCCTCCGACCTGATGGATATGTACACTGTTGCCGAGCGTGACCGGCTTGTAGGCCCCTCGATGGAGCAGACCGACCACAGCATGCTGCACCGCGACCGTGTCGAGGCGGAGCTGTTGCCGCTCTTCGAGAAGCACCAGCTAGGGACGACCATCTACTCGCCGCTGGCCATCGGGCTTCTCACCGGTAAGTACAACGACGGCATACCCAAGGGCAGCGCATACGACAAGGGCGCCGACTGGATGAAGAAGAACATCACGGAGGAAAAGATCGCCACTGTCAGAAAGCTTTGCGCCGTCGCCGATGAGATCGGGATATCCATGACCCGGCTGGCTCTCGCGTGGTGCCTCAAGAACCCGAACGTCAGCACCGCCATCATCGGCGCCACTAGCGCCGAGCAGGTCGCCGAGAACGCCGCCGCCGCGGACTGCCTCGACAAGCTCGACGACGAGGCAATGAAGAAAATCACCGACATCCTGGAAACAGACGAAAACGGCAAAGTGGAGGTTTGACCCTGTGGATCCCCCCGTGGGATCACTCTGGGATATCCTTTTGGGTTGCCGAGCGCTCCATTAGGATGACAATGACTAGTCCTGCGATGGCGGCGAGCAGTGCGGTCCAGAAGGCACCGTCCAGGTTATCTGGCAGGACGTTTCGGGTCACGAGTGTTTTGATTGTCGCGGCTGGGTCGGACATGAGAGCCTGTTCGAGGCGAAGTGCATCGGAGGGTAGGTTGATTTTGAAGACCTCGGCACCGGACTTGACTAGCACCTGCGTCCGTTCCTGCCAGGGCCACAGCTTCCAAAGCGAGCCTGCCATAAAACCTATAAGCGTGGCGACTGTAAGGTCGTGGGACTTCTTGAAGAGCCAGTTTAGCAGATGCACGAAGCCTGCCAGCCCGGCGGCGCAGCCCAGCACGAGCCAGGCCAGGACCATGACATTCCGCTCGTTCACCGCGTCGAGGACATATTTGTACTGCCCCAGGATCAGGAGCAGGAAAGATCCTGATATGCCAGGCAGTATCATTGCGCAGACCACTATGATGCCGCAGAGGAAGAGGTTCCACCAGGTGTGGGGTGTCTCCACCGGGACAAGCGTCAGCACCAGACAGGCCACCGCCGCGCCTGCGAATATCGCAACAACCCTGTCGCCCCTCCACTTGCCGACGCGCTTGAGCACAGTGTAGATGGATGCCAGGATCAGCCCGAAGAAGAACGAGAAGGTGATCTCGGGATATTTGTCCAAGGCATGGCTTAGCACCTTCGCCATTGTGGCGATGGCCACCAGCACGCCGGTGCCGACTGTGGCCAGGAAGCGCCATGGAAGCTCGCGGGAAAGCCCCTTGACATCCAGTTTGGCAAGCATCTTTATGGTCTCTGCCGAGGCGCATTTGCGTATGGAGTCAATCAGTTCCTCGTATATTCCGAGGATGAACGCCATGGTCCCGCCTGAGACCCCAGGTATGACGTTTGCCGAACCCATTGCGAATCCGTCGAGCGCAAGGATCAAATATGCCTTGATGCCGCGAGCCGGTTTGTAGTCCATCTCTATTTCCCTTTCACCGTCAATCTGCAGTATGTTCATTGACGAGCCATTCGGGGACGGCGGTGCCTCGAACCATGTCCTCGAATTCCTCGCGTCTCCTGACCAGCGCGTGCCTGTTCCCGTTGACCAGCACCTCCGCGGGTCTGAGCCTGCCGTTGTACTGGTAGCTCATCGCGTACCCGTATGCGCCCGCGTTCTCGACCACCACTATGTCCCCCTCGCAGACCGTCGAGGGCAACTCGCGCTCCTTCACCCAGAAGTCAGTGTTCTCGCAAAGTTGCCCGCAGAGCCCGAAGTTCGCTCGCGGGTCGTCCTCCTTGCGGTTTACCAATATATTGTGGTATGCGCCGTACATGGCTGGGCGCGCAAGGGTGTTCATGCCGATGTCGGTGCCGATGATGTTTTTGTATGAGCGCTTGATGGAGTGCACCCTGCCGACGATGTAACCTGCATCTCCGATAAAATATCTCGCCGGCTCCATCTTCAGACGCGGAGGCGCAAGGCCGTACTCGGAAATCTTGCTCTTGAACATCTCGGATGTCAGCTCGGCAGCCTTCTCAAGATCCAAGCCCTCTTCCCCGGGGTTGTATGGTATCCCTAGCCCGCCGCCGAGGTCTATGAACTCGAAATCTATCCCTAGCTCGCGCCCCGTCCTGCCGACAATGTCCATCAGCAACCCCGTGATGAAGGGGAAATAGTCGTGGTCGGTGATGCAAGACCCTGGCATCATGTGCGCCCCGAAACGCTTTATCCCGGCATCACTGGCCGCCCTGTAGGCATCCATGACCTGATCGGGATGCAGCCCGAACTTCGCGTTCGGCCCGGCATTGGTCACAAACTCGCCGACATTGCTCCTCCCGTAACCCGGATTGACCCTGAAGGAAAGGATCTCGGGCTTCCCTTGTTTGAGCACCCTCGGCAGTATCGAGATGTCGTCCAGGTTGAATATCACACCGCTCTCGAGGCCCAGGCGGATGTCGTCGTCGGAAAGGAAGTTGCCACTGAACATCACCTCCTCCCCGCTCTTGCCCAAACTCGCAGCAAGCTTTATCTCGTTTACGCTGGCAGCGTCTATGCCCGCGCCCTCCTCAACCAGAACCCTGCAGATGGCAGGGTTGTTGCAGGCCTTCACCGCGTAGAAGAACTTGAAGTCAGGATAGTAGCGGCTGAACGCCGAAAAGGCACGCCTGTAGTTCGCCCTGATCACCTGCTCGTCATAGACGTAGGTCGGCGTGCCGTACTCTGCCGCCAGCTCATCCGCCGATACCTCGCCTATATATATCTCGCCGTCAACAATCTTCATTATCATCTCCCGGAAAAACTCCTGTCCGCACCCGAAGCCGCATAACCTAACACGCCTTTACCCTTTTGCAATGCAAAATGTAGCGTAACCGTCCCGGTTGCGATTGATGTTCTCAGGCGAGACGCTTGAACTACATTGGGCGCACAAACCGGTTCACGATTACGGGCGGGCAGAAAAGGGACGGAGTATCTCCTGGCTCGCTTCTTTCTGTGAGGAAGCAAAGAAATGCGGTAGGGACGGAGTAATAGAAATACTCCGTCCCTTGGGCATCCCGTGGATAAAAAAGAGGCCGGACGGTTTCCCGTCCGGCCTCACGATAAGGAGACCCCCATGATCTTTCAGTCGTTATAAGAAACGAATCTTTCGGAGTGCCGCGTGTGAGCGCCACTTTGAAATGAAGACATCTAAAAGCTCTGCTGACACAGAGCACTCCAAAAGTCAGGCCATAGCGGCATTACCGCAGAAAAAAAAATCCCACAATTATGTGAATTGCGGGATTTTATATGTTTCGGTACTGAATGATATCCTAAATCTACGGGATAGTGTTAAAAATAACTCTATCAACAAATTTTTCAGTACCCGTTGCCGGCGCACTGTCCGATTCCGTCTGAGCCGCATGGAACAGATTCCGTTCTCTTTCATCAATTCCCTGACTGGGAGTAACTTTGACCGGTTTTAACAGTACAATAATCTCATTTTGTGTCTTAACATCTATCTCATGCCTGAAAAAATATCCCAAAAGCGGAATACTCTGGAGGATTGGAACACCTGAATTCGATTTGGTGATGCTGTCCTTCCTCAATCCTGAAAGTGTGAATATTTCACCATCAGCCAAGACAACATTCGAATTTGTCGTCCTTGTATTGATAATCGGAGACCCGTCTTTCCCAAACCCGAGAAGACTTCTGATTGTCGCCTCTATCTGCAGAGATATTGTTTCGCTTCCGATTATAGGCTGTATCTGAAGGATCAGACCTGTTTCCGCTCTTTTCTCTAGGACTTCGGAAGGTCCTGAGTAAGAGGAATAACTCATGCTGTCCTGATTTGATATTCTCGCGATCTGGCCGTTCGTAGCGACAATGGTCGGCCTGGAAAGAACATTCGCCTTTCCGCTTGCGACCAGATAGTTGATAAAATTAGCCAATGCTTTCGGACGGATCCCGTTTATTCTCAGAACCTGAGCCGCATTTCTAATCCAGGCATCCGGAGTGGCACCGCCCGCATTCGACTTATTCTGATCCCAGTTGAACTCCATGTTGAGTTCCTCCGGAAGCGCCTCTTTCCATGCTTCCAGAGCAAGACCGAAATCAAAATTCTCACCAGCTTCTATCTCTAATATCTGAGCTTCAATCTTGACCATTTCGGGGGGTACATCAAATTCTTTTACAAAATCCATTGTCCCTTCAAAATAACTCGGTGAATCAATTAAATATATCTTGTTTACACTGTCATCCGCATATACCGCTCCGTTTTTACTCATTAATACAGTCCCGATAAAACGGCTGATGTCAGATGCGAGACGGCTTTTCAGTTTATAAGTCTCTATCCGCGTACCGTCTTCATAAAAACTCGTTCCTTCATGATCAAGCGCGTTTATTGTTTCCTCCAGAAAGGGAAATTGAAAAATCGGAGCTGTAACGACTATATATTCATCTCCTGTTTTCTTATCCACGGAAACATTCAGGCTGCCCTGTTCAAGGGCGATCGTCGTCTGAAGATATGAAGCCAGCTCAAGCGCTATGCCCTTTGTTTTGAGCTTGTATGTCTTGCACACATAATCTTTGTCATCCTTTGAATCGATAACTTTGACTGTCGATCCGGGACCCGGCGTTGAAGGCAGGGCATTATAGTACAGCAACCCATCCTTAAACTGTTCCGCAACGCTTCGGCCTCTTATTACGCCATTCTGATTGGGAATCGGAGGTACCTCAACCTGAATTTTTGTCTCAATCTGTGCCGGCACAGGCGGCGGAGCCTGTCCCATAAGCCCTCCTCCTGAAAACACGACAATTGCCATAAATACTGATTCTATAATCTTTTTCATAATTATTTCTTTATTTCCTTTTTTTGATGTTCATTTTCCGATTAACTGATAGGAACTTTGTTATTTCAAATAAAAACCTTTCTGCACGACAATCACTGTGTGGTGAATATCTGGAATCCTGGATAGGCCTCCATGCCGTGCTCGCCGATATCGAGCCCGCGAAGCTCCTCGTGGGAATCAACCCTTATGCCCGAGATCTTCTTCATGACGAAGAATATCAGCATAGCTGCGGGCAGGCACAGAGCCGCGGCTCCAACAACACCCTTTAACTGTGTCAGCACCGAGAACTCCGCTGAGAAAATCCCGACAGCCAGCGTCCCCCAGATGCCGCACACGAGGTGCACCGAGAGAGCTCCGACAGGGTCGTCTATTTGTATCCGGTCAAAAAACTCGACCGAGAAAACCACCAGCACCCCGGCTATCAAACCTACCAATGTTGCGAACATGACACTTATGACATCCGCGCCGGCAGTGATGCCCACCAGCCCGGCAAGACAGCCGTTGAGGACCATCGAGAGGTCTGGCTTGCGGTGCACGAACCAGGTCGTCGCCATCGAGCCCATTATCCCCGCGCAAGAGGCGATGAAGGTGGTCACGAACACGTACGAGACCATTCCCGGGTCGGCCGACAGCACCGAGCCGCCGTTGAACCCGAACCAGCCCAGCCACAGCAGAAACACCCCGATAGTCGCCAGCGGCATGCTGTGCCCAGGTATCGGCTTGATCATCCCGTTAACATACTTCCCGAGCCTGGGCCCCAGCAGCAGGATGCCAGCCAGCGCGCCCCAGCCGCCCACGGAATGCACGAAGGTCGAACCAGCGAAGTCATGGAAGCCGATGCCGTCAAGCCAGCCCTTGCCCCAGCCCCAAGACCCGACCACAGGATACACCAAGGCAACGTATATCGCCGAGAATATCAGGAAGCTGCTAAGCTTGATCCTTTCGGCCACGGCACCGGAGACTATCGTGGCGGCCGTCGCGGCAAACATACCCTGGAACATGAAGTCCGTCCAGTACGTGTAGCTGCCGTCGGCGTAGTTGATAAGACCCGCCGCCCCGGCCGGCGCGTCTATGCCCAGGCCACCAAAACCCAGAACCTTGCCCAGGATCCAGGCATCCCCGGGATACATCATGTTAAACCCGATAAACGCATAGGTAAGAAAACCTATCGCAACTACCACCGTGTTCTTGAACAGTATGTTGACCGTGTTCTTTGCCCGCGTGAGACCCACCTCCAAAGTCGCGAACCCAAGGTGCATTATGAACACCAGAAAAATCGCCACCAGCATCCATGTGTTGTTCACGGCGAACATTGCCTCGCTGACGGTGCTGACCGGCGCGGCCGAAGCCACGGCCTCCTCCGCGAAAATCCTCGTCAGGCCGCAGAAGGCAATAGAAAACATCAGATATCCAAAAAGCTTTCTCATCATGTCTTACTCCTTTATTTTATGGCTCAAGTCCGGCCTAGCCTATAGCCTCGCCGCCCTTCTCGCCTGTCCTGATCCTTATGCAATCGGCCAAGTCAAGAATAAATATCTTGCCGTCTCCTATATTGCCCGACCTGGCTCCTTCGATGATCCCCGCGACCGCAGGCTCCACAAACTCCTTGTTCACCGCAATCTCAAGACGGACCTTCTTCAATAGATTCACCTCCATGTCAGAACCTCGGTAGGTCTCCGTGTACCCCTTCTGCTGCCCGCAACCAAGTGCGTTAGTAACAGACATCTTGTAGACCTCCCTCTGGTACAGCGCCTGTTTCACAGCATTGAGCCGCTCAGGCTGTATGTACGCCACTATCAGCTTCATACTCCTTCTCCTTCTAGTCGCTTGTTAATAAATACCATTCCTCATCAATTCCAGGTGCCTGACTGCCAGGCTCCCGGTCCTCCACGCAGTCCGCTACCCCATAGCAAAATCAATGCCAAATAAAAACAATAAGATTTAACATCTTGTTGGCCAATGAATTAAAATGTTTACTCCTTAGAAGATGTTTTGGAGGAGGGTAAGGTTCGACAAGGAAATTATATAACATAAATGTAAATAAAGATGGATCAAATTACAAATATGTAATACAACCACCCCGCGGCCATCAAGCATGTCGCTTGAGTTTCTCTATGAACAAGCACGGGACGGAATACAGATAAGAGAGCCAGTTTCAAAACTCCGCATGAACCGCGTTGGGAGCGCAGGCGCGGCAGGCGGTGCGGCGAAATGGCTGGTGCA
>CAZANS010000003.1:0-24506 GCA_964486565.1 uncultured Victivallales bacterium | reverse complement strand
ACTGAAGCCTGTACTCCAAAATGAACTCGACTTATCCTTTGGAGTCCACGATTCATGGTCTCGCGGGATGGAAAAGTGTTGATTCGGTGCTAGGTTAGGCGGTTGCGGGGAAGTGTTTACATTGCTACAGGAGGATTTGTGGATTTAAGGAGCACACTCGGGCGCCTTGAGGAGATTGTGCCGACGACACTTGAGCATGCGGTTGCTGCGGAGATAACCGCGGACGGCGGGGCGGTGGTGTTTGTCAGGGAGAACGACTCTGTAAAGAGTGTATTCATGCCCTTCAGCCCCTTCCTGCTGCTCCAGGACACGGCCTTGCTGGCGAACTCTGAGATCCCTCATGAGGCCTCTTCTTTGGACGGGGACAAGCGTTTCCGACATATTGCGAAATTCGCGAATCCCGGGGACTACGGGAAGGCGTTGTCGTATTTGAAGGGTTCGACCGGGGCGGCTCCTGCGTCGCCTGTTGCGCCGTACCGGGCGATCCAGGACATGCAGCAGCAGCTTTTCATCCTGGCCGGTTTCAGGTTGTTCCGTGGGATGGCGTTCCGGGATATTCGCCGGATGCAGTTTGACATCGAGACGCTGACGACGCCGGGTTTCGAGTTCCCTAACGCCAGGCGGGATGATGACCGCATAGCGATGATCAGCATGTCCGACAGCACTGGTTGGGAGCAGTGCCTTGTGCTTGGGGATCCTTACACCGAGTCGGAGTTGATCGAGAGGTTTGTCGAGACAGTGCTCGAGAGGAACCCGGACGTGCTCGAGGGGCACAACATCTTCAAGTTCGACCTGCCCTACATAGAGACCCGCGCGGAAAAGCTCAAGGTGAAGCTCAAACTTGGACGCGACAACTCCAAACTGACCAAAAGACCCTCCCGGATAAGCATTGCCGAAAGGACGATCAACTACCCCAAATACCAGGCTTTCGGAAGGCACATAATAGACACCTTTCATCTTTTGCAGCACTACGATGTGATACACCGCGAGCTGGAGAGTTTAGGTCTCAAGGATGCCGCGAGGCACTTCGGCGTGGCGTCGCCCGACAGGACATACGTCGAGGGCGCATGCATATCCTCGCTGTTCAAGGAGGATCCCGCGAGGCTTGCGAGGTACGCGCTGGACGATGTCCGCGAGACCAGGGCCATATCGGACATCCTCTCGCCGAGCGTCTTCTACCAGACGCAGCTCATACCGATATCCTACCAGAACTGCGCGGTGAGGGGCAATGCGTCGCGGATCGAGGCGGTGCTTGTTTCGCACTACCTCAATGCCTCGGGCTCGATCCCTTCCCCTGAGCCGTCGAGGCCTTTTGCCGGTGCGCTGACCGGCTCGCCGGAGACGGGGGTGTTCGACAACGTCTGGCACTGCGACGTGCGCTCGCTGTACCCCTCGGTAATACTCTCCTACGGCTGGGCGCCGTCGAGGGACTCGCTCAAGGCATTCCCCTTCTTCCTCGACCGCCTGCGCTCGTTCAGGCTCGCGGCGAAGGATGCCGAGAAAAAGGTCGCAGACAAGTCCGAGAAGGACGAGTACAACGCGCTGCAGACATCGTTCAAGATACTCATCAACTCATTCTACGGCTATCTGGGTTTTGCCCAAGGCAGCTTCAACGACTACCAGATGGCCGAGAACGTGACATCCAAGGGTCGTGAGATATTGAGGACGATGCTGGACTTTCTTGAATCCGAGGGATCGAAGATCATCGAGATGGACACCGACGGGATATACTTTCAGCCGCCGAAGTCGTTCAAGTCCCCTGCCGATGCGGAGAAGAAAATCCAGTCCAGCCTCCCGGAGGGCATTGATGTCGAGCTCGACGCAGTCTACCCGGCGATGTTCAGCTACAAAAGCAAGAACTACGCGTTGCTCGGGGACGACGGCGACATCTCGATCACCGGGGCCGCGCTGAAATCCCGCGGCCTCGAGCCATTCCAGAGGGTTTTCATCAAGTCTATGCTCACAATGCTGCTCAAGAAGAAAGACGGATCAATCGCGAAGCTCATAGATGACACGAAAAAGGCGATCTCGAGCCGCGAGTGGGAGCTTGCGAAATTCGCGAAGACCGAGACGTTGTCGGAGTCGCCGGAGAGCTATCAGAGGAAGATCGAGTCGGGCAAGGGCAGGCGCAGCGCGGCATACGAGCTGGCGCTCAACGCGAAACGCCAGTACTCGCAGGGCGACCAGGTGTCGTTCTACGTCACCGGGACGAAGAAGAACACCCCGCTGGTCGGCAACACACGGCTGCTCTCCGACGCGCCGCAGACTCGAGACGACAACACTCAGTACTACCTGGCAAAGATTGACGACATAGTTGCGAAGTTCGCGGAGTTCATCCCCGCGGACGATAAGGACGACAACCCCCTGGGGCTGGACTTCGGGTAGCCCACACCGGCCCGCCGCAGAACTCGATCGTTAAAAAAGAAGAGAATTGAACCACTGATGAACACAGATTGACACAGATAATAAAGTCAATATCCATCAGTGTTTGTCGGTGTCCATCTGTGGTATAGTTGACTTGTCTCTGGAATCAAAAAATAGATTGTTGCAAAGCATGTTACGATATGGCATATTTTATCAAACTGGAGATGGATCATGACATTAACTGCTGTTTTTCAGAAATCTCCTGAAGGTCACGCTGCCTTTGTCGAAGAGCTTCCTGGGCCGACACTCAAGGGAAACCCTTGGATGGGCAGGATGTTATACGAGAACCATTTGCAAAGATCTTGAAATCCTTAAACCATAGAGCCAATTTCAAAACTCCCCGTGGCCGCGCGGCTTGCCATTTCGCCGCACCGTCTGCCGCACCTGCGCTCCCAACGCGGTTCACACGGAGTTTTGAAACTGGCTCCATAATTACGATAACCCACGATGAATCGTGGACTCCAACGTGGGCGATTATGACCATTTGGATATGTCGAGGTCATTTTGGAGTACCTCACCCTCTGTCAACAAAAAGGAGGCCGCTAATCCTACGGAATCTTTAATTTTGAATTTGCGAACTTCGCAAACGGGGATAGCTTGACACATAGGAAAGGCAGGCATATTATGGCATTGAGAAACACTGTAATGGTTGTGTTGTCCTCCTGTTCGGGGGACAAGTTCGCGGAGAAGCCGTCCCTGAAGTTGGTCCAGGATGCGAAGGGGCAGGAGAATAAGGTCATCAACATCTACCCGGAGGGGTGCCTTGCGAACCCGCGCGGGACGGAAATGACGCTCTCATTTGGATCCTGAGGATATACCGGAGAAAAAGACGCTATGATGGCGGCAAGAAAAACATCAGAGCCAATTTCAAAACTCCCCGTGGCCGCGCGGAGTTTTAAAACTGGCTCATCAGCCCAAATTATCGTGCTGGCGGCGTTTGTGCTGCTTGTCTCTGCGGCATTCGCGGCCGATCACGGCGTGAGATACTCCTCCGGCGCGGAGAACAGCCCTTGGGGTGTGGCTTCCGGCGACGAGTGGAGCGGGGAGTACCCCAGGTTCAACGTCCCGCTGCGGCAGATCGGCGTGACATGGCTGCGCTTCTTCCCTGAGTGGGACAGCATCCAGGAGGCTCCCGGGAGATGGGACTGGACCGAGTCCGACCCCTTGGTGGTCAACTGCAGGAGGAACTCCATACAGCTCTCGGGCGTGCTGCGCTATATTGCGAAATTCGCATCTGCTGGTGAGGGCACTAAATCCTTTCCGATGACTGATATTGAGCACTGGCGTGGCTATGTTGCTGGTGTGGCATCGCGGTACAAGGATGAGGTTGGGACATGGGAGGTATGGAATGATTTCAATGGTGACCCTGCGATTGTCGAGCGTCCGGAGCAGTATGCGGAGCTTCTCGCGGAGGCGTACAAGGCCGCGAAGGGAGTTGACCGGAAACTGAAGGTCGGACTCAACTGCGCCGGGTTGGACCTTCAGTTCATAGATTCCGTGCTGCGCAATGGTGGGGCTGGGAGTTTTGATTTTGTTGCTGTCAGCCCCTTCATGCAGCTTGAGTCGCTCCTGTCCGATGCAAACGAGCCGGGATTCCTTTCGATGGCCTCTGACTTGAGGACGCTTCTGCGTCGCCACGGGCACGACGACAAGACCGAGCTGTGGATATCGTCAATCGGCTACCCGGCCCCGGACAAGCCCGACAAGCAAGCCGACGAGCTCCAGGCCGAAGCCCTCCTCAAGGCGTACACCCTCTCGCTGGCCCAAGGCTTCAAAAGGGTGTTCTGGCACGAGGCCAGAGGACCCGAAGGCAGGCATGCGGGCATGGACCACGGGCTCATCAGGAAGGACTGGATCACCAGGCCCTCGTTCAAGGCGATGGAGACAATGGTCTCGCTGCTCGGTAAGGATCCGATATATCTTGGCTGGCTGAGTTTCCCCGGTGACGGCTGCGGGTTCGTCTTTCACGGGCACAACTCCAAGATACTCGTCGCCTGGAGCAGGTACTCGGAGTTTCCTGCGTCCGTCCGGTTGGGTGCCCCTGCAAGAGTAGTCGCCTACGACGGGAAGGAGTCTGCACTTCCGCAGGGCGAGAATCTTATCCTCGGGCGGATGCCGGTGTTCATCCCCGGCCTCCCGGAGGAGATGGAAGCCGAGGCACGCGGTAACAGCACCTCTCCATTCCCCTGGAAGATTGACTTTGCGCGCTCCCAAGAGGTGTCGTGCCGGCTGGGCGCGGGAAACCTCGACCTCGGGATCGAGCAGGTTAAGATACAGACCAGCAGGATGATCTCCGGCAACAAGCTCTCATGGCGCCAGACCCGCCCGGAAGACCCGCCCGAGGGAAACAAAATGTACTTCAAGGCCAACCCCAGGTTCGCCGAGTCCTCGCCAAAAATGGAGATAAGCGTCCTCGCCATGAGCCCGTCGAAAGAACAAGGCTCGATATCCCTTCACTACGAGTCCCTGACAGGCTACAGGGATGCCCCTGAGAAGTTCGTCGTCCCCCCTGACGGGCAATGGCACTCATTCTCCTGGGACCTTGAGGACGCAGGCTTTGTCGCGGGATGGGGATGGAGCATAAGGCTTGAATCCAAGGAGTCAACCCCGACCGCGATCAAGGAAATCAGAATTAGAAAAACCAAACGATAAGAGCCAGAGCCAATTTCAAGATTTGCTTTGTACCTTTGGATTATCGTGCCATGGTCTTTCGACAGTGACGACGACGCATTTTGATCGGGAGAGGGTTCCGGACTTCTCGACTTTGACTCTGACCTTCTCGACCCCGATGTTCTCGAGGCAGACCTCGGCGGTGGCCTCGGCGAGCCTCTCGAGCAGGTAGAACTCGTTGTTGGCTATCACCGCGATGACTTTGTCCTCAATGGTCTTGTAGTCCACGGTGTCCGCCAGGTCGTCTGAAACCCCGGCTTTGCGAAGATCGCAGAAAAGCTCGATGTTGAGTTTGATTTTTGTCCTTCTGCCTCTTTCCTCGTGGGGTACACCGACAAGGGTGCCGATCTCCAGATCCCGTATCTGTATTATGTCCATAAGAGCTTTTCTCCTTTTCTGTCTATGTTTTCAGTTGGTGGTATCCAAGTGGCAGGTCTTGTTTGTCAAGGGCCGAGGAAAATCCCGATCCATCGTGTGCGTGCGTTGGTGTCGCAGGCGATTTTGGCCGTCATTGTCAGGGGAACTGAGAGGAACATGCCTACGGGGCCTAGGATCCATCCCCAGAAGATGAGGGAGAGGAATATGACGAGAGGTGATAGGCCGAGCCCCTTTCCCATGTATCTCGGCTCTATGATGCTTCCGATTGTGATGTTTATCACCGCATACCCGAGAGCCAGTGCGAGCGCGGTCTGCCATCCATGCTGGATGAGGCAGAGAAGGACTGCGGGGATTGCCGCGAATATCGAGCCTATGTTCGGCACGTAGTTAAGGAAGAATGCGATGAGTCCCCAGAGTGGGGCGTAGTCCACCTTGAAGATGAAGAGCATGATAGTAACGATGATTCCTGTGGCGAGGCTGATGATGGTTTTTATGGCGAGGTAGTCGTTGATGACTTTGGTGAATTTTCTCATGGACTCCTTGGAGTCCTCGGAGAGGATTCTCAGGGACTGTATCTTTCTTGGGAAAGAGGAGTATTCGAGCAGCATGAATGCGACTGTCACGACGATGAGCAGGAGGTTTGAGAGCAGTCCTCCCAGGCTCCCGATCATGGTCCCCGAGAAGCCCAGCAGCATTGATGGGTTGACCTGCTCGAAGAGTGTTTCCCTGATGTCTCCGGATGGCACAGGGATACGGTTTTTCTCGGCGAAGTCCAAGGTTGCGTCGGTTAATTTCTGCAGTTGTGTCTGGTACTTCGGCAGGCCGTTCATGAACTCGCCGACTGAGGTGCTGATTATATATCCGAAGAATGCGAGGAAAAGCATTACGACTGCGACGACGATGAGGAAGGCGCCCCACTTCGGGACTTTCTTTTTCTCGAGCCAGAAGATTGCCGGCGCGCTGATTATGGCGATGAATGCGGCGAGAAGGACGGGTACTATGATGGCCTGCGCGAGCTTCATCCCGGCGACGATTACCACGAACGCCGCAAGGGACACGAGGAATGTGTGGCTGTTTTTGGAGGGGTCCGCATCGTTGGCGATGTCGGCGGGATTGGTCTTTTGCGCGGGCATATCTTGCTCTCCTTGTATGTTTTCATGGCTGTATACGGCCGTCAGGCCAAACTTCGCCCGTTTTTTCGAATTGCTCTTTGCAACCTTCGATGTGTACTGTAGATTAAGAGCTTGGTTTGTCAACCCGGGACATGTGATATAGCCTGGAATATTTTTTGAGTACAAGAATGCACTAAAAGGAATTTAAGGAGGGAAAAATGTCATCCATTTCGGCAGAGAAGAAGGGTGCGGCGCAGGAGAGCAAGGTTGATCCTCAGAAGGAGAAGAACCTTTCTGTGGCGATGAGCCAGATAGAAAAGGAGTTCGGCAAGGGCACGATCATGCGTCTTGGCGACGAGAGCAAGGTCGTGGACGTCCCTGCGATAAGCACCGGGGCGCTGGCGCTGGACATAGCGTTGGGGATAGGCGGTGTTCCGCGGGGCAGGATAGTCGAGGTTTACGGTCCCGAGTCCTCGGGGAAGACGACTTTGTGCCTGCATGTGATAGCAAACGCTCAGAGAGCCGGGGGGATATGCGCGATTATAGACGCCGAGCATGCGATTGACCCGCAATATGCGGGGAAGATTGGAGTGAACATCAACGATCTTCTGATATCGCAGCCTGACTGTGGGGAGGATGCCTTGAACATCGCCGAGTCGCTTATCAGGAGCAACTCTGTGGATGTCCTGGTGATAGACTCTGTCGCGGCGCTGGTCCCTCGTGCCGAGATAGAGGGGCAGATGGGGGACTCGCACATGGGTTTGCAGGCGCGGCTGATGTCGCAGGCGCTGCGCAAGATAACCGGTGCGGTGAGCCGCAGCAGGACCTGTGTGATATTCACCAACCAGATCCGCCAGAAGATAGGGGTGATGTTCGGGAATCCCGAGACGACAACCGGTGGCAATGCTTTGAAGTTCTACGCATCCATCAGGATGGACATCAGGCGTATTGCCTCGTTGAAGGATTCCTCGGGCGAGGTCATAGGGAGCAGGACGAAGGTCAAGGTTGTGAAGAACAAGCTCGCGGCTCCCTTCCGTTTGGCGGAGTTCGACATCAACTACAACGAGGGCATCTCGCGCTCGGGCTCGATCCTGGATGTCGCGATGGACTTCGGTCTTATAGAGAAGAGGGGATCGTGGTTCTCTTTTGGGGGCGAGCAGCTCGGGCAGGGGCGCGAGCCCTCGAAGGCGGCGATCGCGGGAGACAAGAAGTTGGAGGAAAAGCTGATGAGCTCGATCAGGGAGAAGATTTTGGAGAAGAAGCCGATGCCGTCGAAAGGCTCCTCCGTGCCCCAGGACGGTGATTCCTCCGACTGAGCGCGATGTTTGCTGCTACCTTTCGTCCTTTACAGATATCGGGAGACAGGATGTTTTTCCACAGCCGGAACCGTGAGCTCATGGAGAAGCTCGAGGATTACTTCAAGATCACTCTTGAGGTGCTGGACGAGTTCGTCAAGGCCATGCGTCATGTGATGGCGAACAAGGTTGACGAGCACTTCGAGGTGATGTCGAGGCGGATCCACAGCAAGGAGTCGGACGCGGACGACGTCAGGCGCGAGATAGAGCAGATGATGTATGCGAAGTCTCTTCTCCCTGAGTCCCGGGGGGATATCCTGGAGATTCTAGAGCTTCTTGACCACGTGCCCAACCAGGCGGATTCAGTCGTCAACATGATGCTTGCGCAGGGCAGCGATCTCGAAGATTTGATAAAGGCCGACATGAAGGAGCTGGTGGACATCTCCCACGAGACGTTCTGCTGGACGCTTGAGGCGGCCCGGGACTGTCTGGGTCATGCCCGGAGGCTGAAGGAGCTTTCGCGGCTGATAGACAACAATGAGAGTGCCGGAGACAGGCTTGAGACGAAGATGATCCATGCGGTTTTCTTGTCTGGGCTGGGTACTGCTGAGAAACTTATCCAAAAGGAATGCATAGTCGAGGTCGGCCGGATATGCAACCACTGTGAGCGGGTCAAGGACAGGCTGGTGATAGCCGGGATCAAGCGCTTTGCCTGAGGGTCGCCGGGCAGCCTTGACTGTGGCATACCGCCATGGATTTAACCTGCCGTTTTTTTAGGATACGCACATGCTTGTCAGAGATGTTTTCAGGCTTTCTTTCCACAATCTGCTGTTGCACAAGATTCGTTCCATACTGACTTCCCTTGGTGTGATTTTCGGTGTCGGCAGCGTCATTTCCATGCTGGCGATATCCGAGGGTGCGAAGAGGCAGGCGCTGGAGCAGATAGAGGCTATGGGGATAGACAAGATAATAGTTTTCAGCAAGCAGCCTGCGTTGGAGGGGAGGTGGCTCAGCCCGGTGGACTCGAAGAACAAAGCGATGGTCTGCGTGATAGGCCGGGACGTCAAGAGGAAGCTCTTTGCCCTCGGGGGCGGAAGCGTCCTGGGCGAGGGTGTCACGGTTGAGAACTCGATCTTCAGGGTTGTCGGGATCGTTTTCGGCACCTATCCAGCATGGAAGGCTGCGCAGCAGAACCCGATAGACGTTCTCCGAAGCGAGTGATGGCAACTCCGGGAAAGATGTTGTCATTGCGCCTTTTGAGTGTTATATTCCCGGGGTTTCAATTAGTTTGAAGGTTGATATGGCTTTAAAGAAGAACAGCAAATCGAACCGTGCGGCAGTGAGGGTTGTGCTTACCCTGCTGTTGTTGCTGTCGCTTATAGCCCTTGTCTTCTACGGATTCAGGATGGCCCATCGGCAGCTTTTCAGCTCGAACAGGCATTTTACTCTTCGCAGGGTCGTGGTCAAGAGCGGGGGATGGTGGAAGTCCCGTGATGGCGAGGTCTGCTCACTCCTTGGCTTGGCCAGGGGCGAGAGCAATCTTTTCGGGACGGACCTCTACGCGGCGCGGCGGAAGATCGAGGACGAGCCTGCTGTTGCCAGCGCGTCGGTGTACAAGATTCTTCCCGACACCCTTGTCGTGGAGATAACAGAGCGTGTGCCCAAGGCCTATGTGTTCTTTTATGGCAACAAGCTGGTTGTTGACGAGGACTCGGTGGTTATGCACACGGATTCCTGTGTGAGCTTTTCCCGGGACCTGCCTGTGATAACCGGTTTCAAGACAGAAGAAGTAGATCTGCTTCCTGGTAATGTATTGCCGCAGGTGGTGCCTGCGCTGGATTTCCTTGATGCCGCCGGTGTCGAGACGCCGAGAGTGACCGTCAGTCGTATCAGCTTGAGCAACGAGAAGGAGTTCAATGTGAATATCAGCGACACCTCAAGCGGCAGATCCTACGACCTGCTGATTTCCCGCGCCGACATGCGGCAGAAACTGGCGGAGCTGGAGATGGTGCTCGAGGAGATAGAGCTGATTGAAGGCGATGTGAAGACAATTGATATGAGGTACAAGGATCAAGCGGTGCTGCGATGAGATTCAATAAATCCTATGATGTGGTGGTATGCGGAGCGGGGATAGCAGGCGTGGCGGCGGCCTTGCAGGCATCGAGGGGCGGGCTGCGTACCGCGCTAGTCGAGAAGACCGTATTCCCCGGCGGGCTGGCGACCACCGGCATGGTCAATATTTACCTTCCTTTGTGCGACGGGAAAGGCAGGCAGGTCATATTTGGCCTGGCCGAGGAGCTTCTGAAGCTCTGCGTGGAGTACAGCCCTTTCAAGCTTCCTGCGGGCTGGGGTGGGGTTGAGGGGGAGAGGAACTCGCGTTACCTCGCGGTCTTCTCTCCGGCATCCTATGTTCTTGCGCTTGACAAGGTGCTGCTTGACTCCGGGGTTGACATCTGGTACGACACTCTGGCTTGCGCCGTGGAGATGGAAGGCGACGAAGTGAGGGGAGTCGTGGTCGAGAACAAAAGCGGCAGGGGCTGGCTGGGCGCAAAATGCACAGTTGATGCCACAGGCGACGCCGACGTGGCGTTTCAATCCGGGGCCGAGCTGGAGATTGGGTGGAACAACCTTTCGATGTGGTGTCTCGAGGCTTCGATGAAACTTGCCGGGAAGGCATTGGAAAGCGGCGATTCCCAACTGCTCCTGGACATGATACGTATGGGTGCCGACGATTCCGGCAGAGGACACCCCGAGGGTGCCAGGCGTTACCGCGGGATTGACGGCAGGAGCGTCAGCGAGTTCGTCATTGAGTCGAGGGCCTTGCTTCGCTCGCGCTACACATCAGAGGGAGGCAACCCTGCAAAGTGCGGCTCACAGTTCGCATTGGCTCTTCCGGCGATGGCTCAGTTCAGGACGACGCGGAAGATAGTCGGCCTTGAGAGGGTCAGGAACGACAAAGAGAACCAGCAGGTTGACAACAGCGTCGGCAGTGCGCCTGACTGGCGCTCGGCAGGGAGGGTTTGGCCCATCCCCTACGGTGCGCTCGTGCCTGCCAGAGTCAAGGGCCTTCTCGCTGCCGGAAGGATAATATCAGTTGACGACGGCGACGCATGGTGCGTCTGCAGGGTCATCCCCGTGGCGGCACTCACCGGACAACTCGCCGGCATCGCCGCGACAATATCCGTGACCAAGGGTTTGTCCACACACAACATCAATGCCGAAATGCTCAAATCCTTCGGCAAGCCGAAGGCTGACGTGCCACCCCAGAGATCCTAGAACCCCTCATTAACCTCTTTCAGATCCCCTTGTTCGGGAGATCAACGGGTCGGGCACCTGAAGCCGACCGGGCGCAGCGAGATTGGGCACACCTGCCTAGTCTGTCCCGACCGTGGCGGCGTGGCATTCGCACCAAAAAAGCCTGCCGCCCAAAGGGTTGGAGCGGAGTTTTGAAACTGGCTCCAAGAATTTTTTCCTGTATGTGTTTGACATGCTGGGTTCGCGGGGTATTTTGAGGCTCATCTGATTCAGGAGTTTATAACTAATTTTTATATGGAGAGATGATGGACTATCAGGTTTCAGACATCAGCCTTGCCGGCTTCGGCAGGAAGGAGATGGAAATTGCGGAGAAGGAGATGCCGGGGCTGATGGCCACTCGGCAGAAGTACGGCAGCATCAAACCGTTGCAGGGCAAGAAGATAGCCGGCAGTTTGCACATGACGATCCAGACTGCGGTCCTGATCGAGACGCTGGTCGAGCTTGGTGCTGATGTGCGTTGGTGCTCGTGCAATATCTTCTCCACGCAGAATCATGCGGCGGCGGCGATCGCAGAGTCGGGGATCCCGGTATTCGCTTGGAAGGGTGAGACGCTTGAGGACTACTGGCAGTGCACCTTGAAGGCACTGACCTGGCCTGACGGCTCAGGCCCCGACCAGATCGTTGACGATGGCGGCGACGCCACATTGATGATCCACCGGGGATATGCCGCCGAGGACAATCCCGCCGTCCTCGACGAGGCGACAGACAATGCCGAGCTGCAGATACTCAACGCGATCCTCAAGTCCGAGCTGCAGAAAAATCCCCGCCGCTGGCATGACGTGGCTTCAAAGGTGGTCGGGGTCAGCGAGGAGACCACCACTGGTGTCCATCGCCTAGTACAGATGCAGGAGAAGGGCGAGCTGCTATTCCAGGCCGTCAACGTGAACGACTCGGTGACCAAGTCAAAATTCGACAACGTCTACGGCTGCCGACATTCTCTGGTTGACGGCATCAAACGCGCAATGGACGTCATGCTCAGCGGCAAGACGGCTGTCGTCTGCGGCTATGGCGATGTCGGGAAGGGCTCTGCGGAGTCCCTGCGCAACGAGAGGGCGCGCGTGCTTGTCACAGAGGTGGATCCCATCTGTGCACTGCAGGCATGCATGGCCGGCTATCAGGTGTGCCGCGTGGATGATGTCCTGCCGATTGCAGACCTATACGTCACCGCCACGGGCAACCGTGATGTCATCACTGCTGAAATGATGTCGAAGATGAAGGACCAGGCGATAGTGTGCAACATCGGTCATTTCGACAATGAGATAGAGGTTTCCAAGCTTGAGCGTTTCCCGGGGATAGTCAAGGATGAGATAAAAGGCTCCGAGTGCCCGGTGCACCGCTACACATTCCCTGACGGGCACTGCATCTATCTGCTCGCGGAAGGCAGGCTCGTCAACCTCGGATGCGCAACAGGGCATCCCAGCTTCGTCATGAGCAACAGCTTCACCAACCAGACCATCGCCCAGATTGACATCGCGCAGAACCCCGGCAGGGATATCGGCGTGTACATGCTGAGCAAGCAGCTCGACGAGGAGGTAGCAATGCTCCATCTCGACAAGCTGGGCGCCAAGCTTACAAGGCTCTCTCCCGAGCAGGCCGGATACATAGGTGTCCCTGTGGACGGCCCCTACAAACCCGAGCACTACAGGTATTGAGCATTGATGCCTAAGTGGCTGATGTCCAAATGGTTCGACAACAAGCAGTTCATCTGTGCGGCTGTCATCTTGTATGCTGCCCTGCTGTTCTTTTTGTTCCCGGCTGCCAGAGGTCTCAGCTCCTCGCAGGAGGCGCGCGGGGGCATTATCTCGCGAAACATGATCGAGTCGGGAGACTGGCTCTTTGTTCAATCTTTCCCGTTCTTTGAGATTCCGTCTTGAATACCTGAGCACGGGTGTTATTTTATATGGCCTTGTCACAAGGCAGATGGTGGAATTTTACCAATAATTATGGAATACGAAATTCGGGGTTCTAATGAGAAAAACAGTTTGCTGTGTCGCTGGAACAGGGATCTTCCTGCATTTTGTCTCTGCTTTCTCGCAGGATGCCGCTCAGATTGTTGACGAGAGCGCGTTGCCGGGCGTAGGAAGCGAGTCTGTGTTCGAGCTGTTGGTCAAGGGCGGTCCGGTTATGATTCCCATAGCCATCTGCTCCCTTGTGGCGGTGACTCTGTTCTTCGAGAGGATAATTGTGCTGAGGAAGCAGAATGTCGTGCCCCCACAGTTCCTTGGATCCTTCAAGGAGGCTGTAGGCGGGGGCAAACCGAATCTGGACAAGGCCTTCGAGCTATGTGTCAAGAGCGAGGCTCCGATCGCAAGAATATTCAGCACAGGGGTCGAGAAGTGGCGGAAAAAACGCGACTTTGCCGATGTAGAGAAAAGCGTCGAGGACGCAGCGTCGAGAGAGGTCTCCGCGATGGAACGCTCACTCAGAGGGTTCAAAATCGTCGCCGGGATATCCCCTCTCCTGGGGTTGCTCGGCACGGTCTACGGGATGATCCGGGCCTTCCAGACAGTCGCCTTGTCCGCCGACGCGATCGGGAAGGCTGCGAAACTCGCAGCAGGGATCTACGAGGCGATGGTCACCACCGCGGCGGGGCTGACTATCGCCATACCGACTTTGCTGGTGTATTATTTCTTCGCCAGAAGAGTGGATGGGTTCGCCGACGACATCGCGGCGGAATGCGACACGTTTATTGACATGCACAAGGAGGCGGCGGAGAAATAGCATATGAACATCAGGAAAAAGGAAAGCGAGCTCGAGGAGGGCATCATAAACACCTCGTCTCTGGTGGATATCATGTTCATCCTGATCATATTCTTTCTTGTGACCATGACTTTCAATGAGGCCGAGCATGATATCACAGTCAACCTTCCAGAGACAGACAGCAGTCTGAGCTCCGCAACACAGGCAATCATCATAAACGTCCGCCAGGACTCAAGTTACTACATCGGGTCACAGCGCACCACCCTCGAGGGGATACAGATGGCGCTCCGCGAGCTGCTGAGCAGAAACCCGCAGCAGAAGGTGCTGGTTAGAGGCGATAGGAACGCGTTGCACGGGCATGTCGCGGCGGCGATAGCCGCATGCAGGGCCAGCGGCATCCAAGACGCGAACATCGGATATATCTCAAGGGCCGACTGATTCTACTTGGCTCTGCGGCTTAAAGGGACATGTCGAGCGATTTTCCAAAGCTCGGGACAGACATTATGAACGAGACATCCGGTTCAGTTAATCCAGGATTCTGGAAGAAGCACAAAACGGTAGTCATCACCGTCAGCGTGACGTTGCTGATCGTTTTCGTGCTGATTGGTGTCGTGGCCTTGGGATTTCTGAAGTATTACGTCGGCGGCGGCTCGATCAGCCGCAGGGCCATTGATGCACCTTTGCGCTCGATCCTCTGGGAACCTCCTGCTCTTCTCGATGGCCCTTTGAACCAGGTGCGCAACAACCGGGACGCCTCGATCTCCGTTGACGGCAGGATGATCGTGCTGGCGCGTGAATTCTCTGAGAACAACTACGACCTTTATATCTCGCGCAACGTTGACGACGTTTGGTCCCCCCCTCTCCCGATCGAGGAGATAAACTCTCCATACAACGAGAAGGGGCCTGAGCTTTCTCACTGCGGGCGCTTTCTCTTCTTCTCATCCGACCGCCCCGGCGGATTCGGAGGGTATGACATCTGGTACAGCTACAGGGAGGGCAACAGATGGTCACGCCCGGTGAACATGGGCGACAAGATCAACAGCGCATCCAACGAGAAGGATCCATCACTCTCCCCAGATTCAAAATATTTCTTTTTCTCCTCCGACCGCCCCTTCGCACATGACAGGCATAAAAACGACTACGACATATACATGGCCACCGCGCCGGCGACGGAACGGCAGGACAGCAAGGCGGAGCTTATACCCAAGCCCCCGGACTTCGAGACCCCAACTAACCTTGTCGTGTTGAACTCCCTTCATGAGGAAGGCAAGGCCGTGCTTACGCCTGGCGGGCATACCATTTACTTCTCGTCCAACCGTCCGGGCGGTCTCGGCGGCTATGACCTGTACAGAAGCTATTTCATCGAAGGTGAGTTCCAGGCACCGACCAACTTCGGAACTCCCGTAAACAGCCCCTTCGACGAGATCAACCCAACCATGACACTCGAGGGCTTCGGCATATACTTCAGCTCAAACCGCCGCAGCCGCAACCCGAACGACTTCCATGTTTTCCGAAGCACCTCCCGTGAGGTGCTCATGAAATTCGACTACGCACTGCTGGGCCGGATGATTTTGACTTTCCTCGGGATCCTCGCCGGCATCCTGCTTGTTTATCTGCTGCTGAGGATACTGCTTTCCGACACAAGGATGAAGCTCATCTGGAAATGCCTGCTGGCGGCTGTCGTCATGCACCTGTTAGGAATGATAATCTGTGCTTTCTGGTTCCTTTCCTCGGAGATCGCGGGAAAACTACATCCCGCTCCAAAGGAAATGACCATCAATGTGAACAACCTCGCTAGAGAGAGCATCGCGATGGCTATACGCGAGAGCGTGGCATCGCTGCCCAACCTCCAGACCACCGCGGTCGCTCAGAGAATGCCAGTGCCAAGCCAGAAGCCAGTGAGCGAACGCAGCACGCCCACACAGCCCTCATCTGTCCCAAAAACCTCCGTCACCCCTGTACGCATGGAGACGGTACAAGATGTCTCCGGAGAGCCTCCAAAAGGTGAGCCTGCGCCCGTCATAGAGCCCTTCTCGGCCGCGGGCACCAACATTACAATGGAATCTCCTCCCGGGCAGGCCGCAGGAGACGACGCCGCACCGGCAGCAGGGAAGTTCAGCGACGGCATGCCAAAGCCCTTCCAGGAGCTTGCCAGACCCGAGATGCCAAAAATCCAGCTCAACTCGGTTCCGATAGACATGGATGTTTTACGGATCTCCGACCCGGTGCAGACGGCGATGGTGAAGAGCGACATTGCCCCTCCCGCCGCAGACCGTGCTTTACGACATTCAGACAGGTTCGTCGATACCCCCGACACCAGAGATCCCGCGGATCAGATCATGCTCGCCGCAGGCATGTCTCCTGTAATGAGTGTGCCGGGATCTTTAGGGATACTGATGATTGACCAGAATATCAGGCTCGACGAAAACCGCATCCAGGAGATGCGCGACTCCCCGGAACTCACATTGCTCGCAAATGACCCGAATATCGCGAAAGCTGTTGACCTTGTGCTCAAAAGGGACAAAATCGCCGAGCAGGAACTTGAGATACTTGTCAGAGACTTCATCCAGAAAAGGAATCTGCCCTTCAACTCCTTCGAGATCGTCAGGTTCCTGGTCGCCGAGATGCAGCTAAAGCCGGTAGGCGGTATGGTCTACGACAATCTCGGGGGCTTCCAGCTGCCCGTTGACTCCGAGCTAGATGTCCCGGAGAAATATCTAAAATGATCATCCTCGGTGTGGACACCGCCATAAGATGCACTGGATACGGTGTCATCAGCATCGAGTCGCCGGACAGATTCGAAATACTCGACTGCGGCCTCATCAAAAACAAGCAGGCCGCCCCGCACAGCGAGTGCCTGAGAAGGCTCTACGGCGGAATTGACCAGCTCTGCGGCCAGTTCTCGCCCCAGTTTGCAGCCATCGAGGCCGCATTCTACCAGAAAAACATATCCACCGCCATGATCCTGAGCATCGCCAGAGGGGCTGTCATGGCGGCTCTCGTGAACAACGGGGTGGGCATTTTTGCTTATGAGCCCAGACGGGCAAAAAAAGCTATTGTGGGAACTGGCGCGGCATCAAAGGAGCAGGTGGCTGCGATGATAGCCGCCATGTCCAATCTAGACATCAGGCATATCCCATTGGACGCCACCGACGCCCTTTCGATAGCGGTTTGCCATGGGCAGGTCGCCGTCAAGCCCCAGCTTCAGCATCTGCTTCCCAAGCCTCTGTAGCGACTGGGTCATTCTGGAGCATCCGGTGCCACGCCGATATCGAAATCGCCCTCGCCGAGATCCTCGTCCTTTTTCTGCACGGGCTTCTCCGCCGACTTCTTGAACTCCTCGTCAAGCCTGTCGAGCATATCGTCCTGGACTGGGTCATCCACCTTTCTGGGTGGCGGCGGAGGGACAGGTGTCTCTGGACGGGGCGGAGTTTTGGCCGCGAATGAAGGATGCTCGTCAAATATTATCCCCATGCCCTTCCCGGGGGAATCCTCCGATAAAAGAAAATGCTGCGGAGTAAGCATGGTAAGATAACTGGATGAAAGATCCATGGCAACCACTGCACCCATGACCCTGAACGGCGGTTCTATAGTGAATTTCGGCAGCTCGACAACAATCTTGCCTGTAGATGTAAAACTACAGATCTTCTTCAAGTCCTTGAGTTCGACGGCGGTCTCACCCGATCTGGTGCCGTAGCTACGGCTATTAGTGCCAAAACCAGAGACACCGTATATCAAGCTGTCTTTGACCGATATCCGCGCCTTCGCCTTACCGTCCGTGTAAAAACCAAAAACAAAACCCGGCGAATAGATTATGCTGTCGGAAATAACCCAGCTCGAATGCGAGGGACAGTATATGGACGGATATGATGTCGTCCCGATCACAGTACAATTCTCCATGGTGAACCGGGTGTCCCTGTAAGAACTTCTGATATAGGAAAAACCGGAATTGTAGAACGTTTGTGACTGTTTTCCCCTATCTTTGTCCCGCGAGGAGAATCGGGTGACAATAGAGTCCACGACCACAACCTCATCCGAGGCCGATATCTCCCTCACCCACAAGCCTCTGACTATGCACCCCTTGCCGTTTACTGCAATGCTGGCATTCAAATACCTCGTCGGATCGCCAGTGATGATTATCCTGTCCTCGTTGATCACGATTTCAGACAGATAACTGTCCGAAAGAAGCTTCAGCTCCATCCCCCTCTTCAACTTGGACATCGCCTCTCTCGGGGTCAGCGAGCCCTCTTCTTTCCCTTCGGGGCTGCACACCACCACTTCGGTCCCCTTCGCCTCCCGCGCCTTCTTGGCCTGGGCATCCACCAGGCAGGGCAAAATGGCCAAAATTAAAAAAAAAACCATTCTCGAATTCAGCATAATTCTTCTCCAGAGATATTTGTCGGTCGAGTTTCGCCGGTTTATCTGAATACAATATGTTTGGAATAGGGAATTTCAAGCTGCCCTTTGAAAAACAGCCTTGAGGGTGTATCTTACTTGGTCGTGTTTCTGTATGCTGACATTTGACGCAGTAGAGGGTAGGAATATGAATAAGTTGAGTAGATTTCTTGTTTTCATCAAACGGGATTTGTGGCGGCTGCGCCCTGACGAGTTGCCCGGGAAAAAATTCTTCCTGATACGCCAGCTCAGATGCACGGTTCTGACATTCAGGGGCTTCCTTGACGACAACTGCATGCTGCGCTCATCGGCACTGACCTTCTATACGCTCATGTCAATCGTGCCCGTATTCGCCCTTGCGTTCGCGATTGCCAAGGGCTTCGGCTTCGAGAAGGTCCTCGAGAATGAGTTGCTTGACAAGTTCGCGATGCATCAGGCCGTCGTTGAAAATATATTTGCATTTGCAAAGAACTACCTTGAGAAGGCCCGGGGTGGAGTGATTGCCGGGGTCGGGATATTTCTGCTGCTGTTTACGGTCTTCAAATTGCTGAGCAATATCGAGAGGGCGTTCAACGAGATATGGGGGATCAAGAAGGACCGCTTGTTCGGAAGAAAGCTCGGGGACTATCTCATTATCACAGCGGTCGCCCCGTTCTTCCTCATTCTCGCCAGCAGCATCACTGTCTACGTTACCTCCTTCCTTTCAACCTTCACCGAAACCCCGTACTCCTCTGTGTTCAACCCCTTGATCTATATTGCTCTCAAACTATTGCCCTTCATGCTCCTATGGTTCGTCTTCACATTCATTTACATGTTCATCCCTAACACCAAAGTGACCTTCCGGTCAGGGCTTTGCGCGGGTATCATAGCCGGCACAGCATTCCAGTTCTCACAGCACCTCTACGTCATGTTGCAGATCGGAGTGTCGAAGTACAACGCGATATACGGCAGTTTCGCCGCGCTGCCGCTGTTTTTGATGTGGCTGGAGATGAGCTGGATGATCGTGCTTTTCGGTGCGGAGCTGGCATATGCCTTCCAAAATGTGGACACCTATGATTTCGAGCCTGACTCCAAGAACGCCAGTCTTTCGACTCAGCGCCTGGTGGCGCTTTTCATCGTTTCCGAGATATGCAAGAGGTTCGAGAATGCAGACCCGCCGCTGACAGCCCAGATTATCTCCCAGAGAATGGAGATACCTCCCAGCCTTGCCAACCGCGTGATACATGACTTGGAGAAATGCGGCATCGTATCCAAGGTCGAGGCTTCGCCTGACGATTCGGAGCTCAAAGGTTACCATCCGGCGACTTCAACTGAAAAGCTCTCAGTGCAGTTCGTCCTCCAGAAACTTGAGTCCGAAGGCTCCAGCGACATACCAATCAAGGAATGCCCCCAGATCGAGAAGATCAAGGCCAGCCTCGACCAGCTCAGACAAGCCGTCAACAAGTCAAAAGGCAATATACTTCTCAGGGACACCTGATGCTGAAAGAACTCGACTCTCTGCTTTTGTTCATCTGGAAGCTTGTTTCTGTGGCGCTGCAGGTCCTGTGGCTTATCGTTTCTGCTGCATTGAGGTCTATCTCGGAAATCATCCGAGTCTTTTCTAGGGTGGACATCACGAAGAGACTCGAGTCTGGTTTTATCGGCAGGTTCCTGCGCGGGGAGGGTCCCATGGGGTTTGTCTCTTCAGGAGTCAGTTCGGCTCTCGATAAAACCCGGTCAAAGATAGAGACAAGCAATGTATTCCGCCGCAGTATTTTTCTTGCCGCTCTCCTGCTTCTTATTCTTTTCCTGTATCCGCCTTCCCACTGGGGACCATGGCACCTGCATGAGAAAGGGGTCGCCTCGTACTACAGCACTGGATACTGGTTCAAAAGGACTGCCAGCGGAGAGCGCTTCATCCCATTGTTCCGCACCGCCGCACACCCGACACTTCCCTTGGGTACAACCGTCAAGGTCAGAAACATGTCAAACAACAGAGTCGTATATGTCAGGATTAATGACCGTGGCCCCTTCATCAAGGACAGAGTGATTGACCTCTCCAGCGGCGCGACAAGAAAGCTCGACATGATAACCCCGGGAATCGTCGAGGTAGAGATTTACACCAGGAAGAAATTCAACAAATGACACCTCCAGTCTATCTTGACAATGCCGCATCCATGCCTCCCGATCCGGAGTCGCTAAGGCTTTTCGCATCCCTTGCAAAAAACTTTTTCGCCAACCCGGAGTCCGAGCACGCCTTGGGGATCGAATGCGCGGCGAAGGCCGAGCAAGCAGGCAGGGAGGCCGCATATGAACTCACCGGCTCGAGGGAATACGATCTCGTCTGGACCAGCTCCGCCACAGAGGCAATGGCCTTGGCTCTATCCTGCTCACAGCTCATCGGCAGACAAGTAGTATGTTCAGCCGCCGAGCATCCGGCATTCTCAGCCCCCCTGGAGCAATCCGAGGCGGAACTGAAAAAAATCAGGATACTCCGCGACGGCTCGATATGCCGCTCACATCTCGACCAATACCTCACACCCGAGACCTCCGCACTCGCGGTACACCATGTCCAGAATGAGACAGGAGCATGCCAGGACCTGATCGAAATATCACATGTTCTCAAAAAGAATTCACCCGGTGCTCTGCTCATAGTGGACACCGTCCAATCCGCCGGGAAACTGAATGTCCCATTCAAAAAGGCAGGTATCAATATTGCCTTCGTCGGAGGGCACAAGATCGGTTTCCCCACTGGCGGCGCGATAATATTCAGATTCGACTCCGAAAGGCAGAAGTCCCTGTTCAAAGCACATGTCTCGCAATTCCGCTCAAAACTGCATTCCATCGGCAGGGCAGACCCACCCTTGGCCCTGTGCCTCTCGAACGCAATACAAAACGCCTGCTCAAACCTGTCCCAGAACATTGAGCACGCCACGATGCTCAACTCGGCTCTCAGAAATGCCTTCGCCGAAAGCCCGATAAACGCGGATTTCCTCATCCCGCAGGAATCATCCTCCCCATACATCGCCTCGGTCATAATACACGGCTTCCATGCGCAGGTCATTGTCAGGATGCTGTCGGAGAACGGGATAATGGTCTCTGCCGGAAGCGCCTGCGAGGCGGCCTCAAAAAAAGTAAGCCCAACTCTTCTCGCCACAGGGCTTTCACCAAAGGACGCACGCAGCGTCCTGAGGGTCAGCTTCGGATTCCAGTCGCGCATGAGAGATGTCCTGTCACTCGTGAGCACGCTGGAGAAAGTCATAGCCGCTTATTGATCTCCCCCTGATCATTGCGATTGCTGTAGGAGAAGAAAAAACCATATGAAACGATATGAATCCGTAGGCAACTGCGGGCAACAGCACAAAATGCCAGAATGCAGCAAAGCTAGTTTCCGAGCGAGGCGAGCATTTCTCTGACCCGGGAGAGCTTCTCCTCCATTTCAGCGAGCTTCATACGGGCTTCGGATACAATCTTCTCAGGGGCCTTCTCCGTGAAGTTCGGGTTCGAGAGCTTCATCCTTGATGCCTTTATCCAGCCTTCGAGATCCTTTTTCTGACCCATAAGCTTGCCCTTTTCCGCCTCGATGTCTATCAGGCCCTCCAGGGGCATGAAGAGCGTTCCGGCATCTGTCACGAAAGAGGGCGTCCTCGTGTCTGCGAAATTCGCATCAACGACGAGGCTGTCGGCCTTCATGAGCGCCATCATCGAGTCGGCCTGGGTAGCGATAAACTCCCCGGTCTGATCGTCGGCGGGCTTGAAGATGAAGTTCACCTTTTTCGACGGCGGGATATTGTAGCTCGCGCGGATGTTTCTTCCAGCCCTTACGACTGCGAATTTCGCATCCGCTCCCTTCAGAAGACTCTCATCCAGAGTGGCGATGTTCCTGATCTCGGCCCCGGGATAATGCCTGAGAAGGATGCTGTCCCCTTCTGGGACATATCCGAGCTGATGCGACAACTCCTCCGTCACATAGGGCATGAAAGGATGCAGCAGCCTGAGTATTGCGAAGAGAGAGTAGTCGAAGACCTTCAGCGCCCTGTCTTTGGAGCCGGGGTCGGCGAGCACGGTCTTGGCGGTCTCGACATGCCAGTCGCAGAACTCGTTCCACACGAAGTCGTAGAGGGTGTGCGCCGCCTCGTGGAAGCGGAACTCGTCCAGCGCTCGGTTGACCGACTCGGTGGTCAGAAGCAGACGCGAGATTATCCATTTCTCGTCTGTGGAGCAAGAGTTGAAGTCCTCCCTGGCAAAGTCCTCGAACCCCGCCGATACCGGACCGTGCATGGTCCTGAAACGCGAGGCGTTCCAAAGCTTGTTCGCGAAGTTCCTGCCGAGCTCGCACTTATCGTTGCTGTACAGTATATCCATGCCCATCGGCGCTATGTATATTATCGAGAACCTAAGCGCGTCGGCGCCGTATTTGCCGATGACATCCAGCGGGTCGGGGCTGTTGCCGAGGGACTTGCTCAGCTTGCGCCCCTGGTCGTCACGGATTATGCTTGTGAAATACACATCCTTGAAAGGTATCTCGCCCATGAACTCCAGCCCGGCCATGATCATCCTGGCAACCCAGAAAAAAATAATGTCAGGCCCCGTCACAAGGACATCCGTGGGATAGAAAAACCTGATGTCCTTCGTGTCCTCTGGCCAGCCCATTATCGAGAAAGGCCACAGCCATGAGCTGAACCAAGTGTCCAGCACGTCCTCGTCCTGCCGCCATGCCCCCTCCATCCCGGAATCCCCGGGAGAATCAATCCCGACGTAAGTCTCCCCGGTGGCATCGTTGTACCATGCCGGTATCCTGTGCCCCCACCATATCTGGCGGCTGATGCACCAGTCCTTGATGTTCTCCATCCAGTGGAAGTATGTCTTTGACCAGCGATCCGGATGGAAGCGGATCTTGCCCTCCCTAACAGCCGCCATCGCAGGGCGCGCAAGCTCATCCATCTTCACAAACCATTGCTCGCTCACACGCGGTTCTATCGGAACGTCACCGCGCTCGGAATAGCCCACACTGTGCTCATGGTCGCATACCTTCACAAGCAGCTTCAGCTTCCTCATCATCTCGACGACCTTCTCGCGGCACTCGAAACGGTCCATCCCCACGAACTCTTCGCCGGCGGCCTGGTTCATTGTGGCGTCGGGATTCATCACGTTGATGACGTCGAGGCCGTGGCGCAGGCCCACCGCGAAGTCGTTCGAGTCGTGTGCGGGGGTGATCTTCACACAGCCTGTGCCAAATTCCGGGTCGGCGTGATCGTCGGCAATGACAGGTATCTTCCTGCCTGTCAGCGGCAGGTCAACCGTCTTGCCGATTATGTCCTTGTATCTTTTATCGTTCGGGTTCACCGCCACGGCGGTGTCGCCGAGCATCGTCTCAGGTCGCGTGGTAGCGATCTCAAGAACCCCCGATCCGTCGCTCAAAGGATAGGCGAAATGGTAGAAGTACCCGTGTGCATCCCTTTATATAACCTCCTCGTCAGAAAGCGCGGTCTTTGATGCAGGGCACCAGTTTATCATCCTCTTCCCGCGGTATATCAGTCCCTTGTTGTAAAGGTCAACGAAAACCTTTCTGACTGCATGGCTCAGACCCTCGTCTAGGGTGAAGCGCTCGCGGCTCCAGTCACACCCTGTGCCGAGCTGCTTGAGCTGACGGACTATCGTGCCGCCATAGTCCTCCTTCCACTGCCAGACTCGGCTGATAAACTCCGCGCGCCCAAGATCGTCTCGCCCCATGCCCTCTTTATCCCTAAGATAGCGCTCAACCTTGCTCTCCGTCGCTATACCAGCATGATCCGTGCCGGGGAACCAGCAAGCCTCGAAACCCTCCATCTTCTTCCGCCTGATCAAAATGTCCTGCAAGGTGTTGTTGAGCACATGCCCCATCGTCAGGATGCCGGTGACGTTCGGCGGCGGTATGACGATGGAGAACGACGGCTTGCCAGAGTCTGGGACTCCGCGGAAAATCCCCTTATCCTTCCAGGCATCCCGCCACCTATCCTCAACCTCGCCGGGCTCATACGCCTTGCTCATCTCTCCACCGATCATCTCTGCCTCCTCAAAAAATTACCCCACAAAACACAAACCCGAGAAACCCCCTAATTTACCTTCGCCACTCAAGCCTGCAACAACCTTAAGCAAAAAAAATGGTTCTTCTGCACTTTACTAATCGTCTCATAATTATCTGGTCGGTGCAGAGGCACGCAAAAACACGGCCATTGGGGACAATGGCCCTCCAAAA
>CAZANS010000002.1:0-26346 GCA_964486565.1 uncultured Victivallales bacterium | reverse complement strand
CGCCGTGATCCCAACTGAGGCTCCTAACAAATTGAAAAAAACCAATATTTTTCAAATCCCGGCTTGACAACTCTAATATAATATAGTCTATTCGTCTTGGTCTGGCATAGTTTTTATGGCTTATAAGGAGTGTTTTCCATGAAAGGTTTAACTGAAAAACAACGGAAGCTGCTGGTTTTCATCGAGGAGTTCACTGAGCGCGAGGGCATTGCGCCTTCTGTCTACGACATGGCGGATTTCTGCGGGGTGAAGACCTCCACGATCTTCGCTCATCTGCGTCTTTTGCAGAACAAGGGGTTCATCACGCGAAGCTCTAAGGCGCGGAGCGTGGCATTGTCGAAGAAGGTAAAGCTCAACAGGGACAACTTCGGGCACATCGTCCGCATCCCTCTGCTGGGCAGGATATCAGCTGGCTTCCCCGTCGACTCGCCTGAACACCATGAGCAGACGATCTCCTACGACACGAGCTTTCTCAACGGCACGATCGACAATCTTTTCGCGTTGAAGATCGCCGGCGAGAGCATGCGCGACATGGGCATCTTCGACGGCGACGTTGTAGTCGTGAGGCAGACCCACACGATCAGGCAGGGTGATATCGTTGTCGCCCTGGTAGACAACGAGACGACAGTGAAGACCTACTATGCCGCCCCGGACGCCAGAGTCGAGCTGCGGCCTGCCAACCCGGAATACAAATCCCAGTTTTTCCCTGTGGACAGAGTGAGCATCCAGGGCAAGGTGGTTAGCCTGCAGAGGCAATACTGAGTTTTTAAATCAGCTCAATAGCCGATTCGAAACGCCGCATGATCCGCGTTTGGAGCGCAGACGCGACAGAGGGCGCGGCGCAAACAGAGCTAACGTGGTTTGCTGAATATGTACGCAGGCTGTTTTACCGCGCTCCGAAGCTCCATCTGTATTGCTTCGGGGACAGCCCCATGAGCTGCTTGAACCGCCGGGAGAAATGGTAGCAGTCCCGGTAGTTGAGCATTTGAGCGATATCGGCTACTCTCATTTTTGATGATACCAGAAGCTCGGCGGCCTTGCTTAGTTTGAGCCTGTCGGCGTATACCTTTGGGAGCATTCCAGTATGTTTCTCGAAGACTCTCCTGAACTGATCAGTACTGAGAGTGCAGTATTCCGCCATCTCCGCCACAGACCACCATTTCCCGACCTGCTCCTTGAGAAGGTTCAGCAATAACTCGATCCTGTACGACTCCGAGGATGCGCCTGACCTGAGCCTTCTGTTTTCCAGATAGACGTCCGTCAGGATTTTCTGCAGCATTATATTGGCCTCGATCTGCGAGTCGGTAGCAGGGTCATAGGCGAGTTTTTGGAAGTGAAGCAGCAGCCTTGTCTTGCCGAACTCGAACACGCCGTCGCTGATGATCCCTGTCCGTCTCATCATCTCGGCGACGACTCCAGAGAAGCACACATTGTCCTCCTCGTACTGGCATCCGCCTGCGCCTCCGTAGCGGTTGACGGTGCCTGGGGATATGATCACGCACTGCCCCGGGCGAATCTCGCTTTCCCTGTCGGGATGAACCCACAATCTCCCCCTTCCTCCGTGCATGTGCGATATCGAGAAGTACTCGAAATACCTTTCCGCTGTCTTGAAGAATCCGTCCACCGGCGCCTTGTTGCTTCCCGCAGACACAATCCACAAGCCGTAGCTTTTGTGTATCGGCTGGATACCTAGCGGTAAAGGGTGAACTGCTCTTGCCGCCTGCAGTTTTTCGTCATCGTTCATGCTGTTTTTATCCATTTTAATTTGATTTTGTGTTTATATAATACTATCAAAGAGCTTTTTTTCAACAAATAAGATGAAAGGACGAGCGATGAGCAAGGAGAAGGCAGCGAAGGTTGGTGTAGCGATATTGGGTGCCGGTGGGCGCGGACGCGGTGTTGTCAAGAATCTACTTCGCGACTCCAAAGGGGATGTCGAGGTCGTCTCGGT
This sequence comes from uncultured Victivallales bacterium, assembly GCA_964486565.1. Classification (GTDB taxonomy): domain Bacteria; phylum Verrucomicrobiota; class Lentisphaeria; order Victivallales; family JAADHT01; genus JAFGFR01. Next base: position 24,395 of record CAZANS010000002.1, on the reverse strand, counting down.
ATTTGACCCTGACAGGAAGGAGGCGGAGAGGTCTCTTGCCCACTGGGGATTCAAGGATGCACTGATCTGCTCCGGATACGAGGAGGCGGTTGACGCCCCAGGAGTTGACTGGACAATGGTGTTCTCGCCCAATGCCTTCCACAAGGAGCAGATAATCTATTCGTTCAAGTCTGGGAAGAACGTGTTTTCGGAGAAACCCTTGGCGACCACGATAGACGACTGCAAGGCGATACACAAGACCCATGCCGAGTCGGGCGCGATTTTCGCGACAGGTTTTGTCCTGCGCTATTCACCATTGTACCGCAAGGTCAAGGAGATATTGGACTCGGGGATTCTTGGCAGGGTGCTGAGCATAGATGGCAACGAGAACATTGCCCCTGCTCACGGAGGCTATATCATGAGGAACTGGCGGCGGCACCGCAAGTATTCCGGGCCTCACATCCTTGAGAAATGCTGCCATGACCTGGACTTGATCAACTGGTTCTGCGCAAGCATCCCCTCGCGGGCGGCATCATTCGGCAGCCGAGACATGTTCATCCCCGAGAACGAGCACCTGCGCAAGAAATACGGGGACAAGGCCTTCATGGCCTGGGAGGACCCGCATGCTGTCGAATCTCCATTCACCTCTGACAAGGACATAATGGACAACCAGGTTGGCATACTCGAGTACCGCAACGGGATAAAGGTCATGTTCCAGGCGACTATGTCCAACCCGATACCCGAGCGCCGGATGTATTTCTCTTGTACCGAGGGCACTATGATAGCCGAGCTTTACAGCGGAGAGCTCAAATACCGCAGATTCGGCGACGAGGGCTGCACAGTCGTGAATTTCCACGGCGACGGCCACGGCGGCGGGGACGACTACATCATGAAGGAGCTGCATTTGAGCATGACCGCCGGGCAGCCGCCGAAATGTGGAGGAGACGAGGGTTTGGAAAGCGCGGTAACGGCTCTGGCCCTGGACGAGTCCGCCAGAACAGGCAAGATCGTAGATATCGAGCCAGTGTGGGAAAAACTCGGAAGGTGAAGGAGACAATACTCTTTCTTCTGCGGTGTTAAAGCCAAAGCGCTACGCGCAAATATGATGACAAATCGAACCATAATCGCCTGAACATACGGAAAAAAGACGGTGTCGCCGTCTTTTGGACGGTGGTCCTTGCTGTTGCCATACTGTCCGATGGACTGGCTCCCGCTGCCCTCACAGCAAGTGCTGGTTGTATCAAAAAAAACCATGTCAAGCTGAGTGAACAGGTTCCGCCGTCTGGAAAAGAGCAGCTCCTCGATCCGGTCCTTGTTGCAATAGAACCTTCTGCCGGTCTCCAGCCTCAAAAACATGTAAAAATCGCGAACAACTGTAGAAGATGATTTAGGTTTATGTGTCTTATGTGCTTTATGTGGCCAATACCATTGGATTTAGCATTTCTCCCCCCCCTTCCCTGTTTCGTCATTTCCCCAACTCTGATTTTACTCTCCGAAGAGTTCTGCCTGGAATGTCAGCAATGTGCATGAATCCTTCCATGCGTCCTGGGGTAGTCCTGCCTTCAGTGCGAGGTGTGACAGGGTTTGTTCGAGGTCCCAGTGTTGCTCTGTTGGCACATGGGGGAGGAACACGGAGGATCTGTTGTGTTTTCTGAGGACTATCCCGTCCCTTCCGATAGTGATGTCGTTGTACGAGCCGACCTTGGCGGGCGGTGTCAGCACGGATATGTCGAGGCGGATGTCCTTTAGCTCGTCCTTCGTGACGGGTTTGAACCTGCTGTCGTTCACGCCTGAGTTTATGGCGTTGGCGATGACTGATTTGTAGAGCTCTTGCGACGGGAATATTTCTCCGATGCAGCCTCGGAGCTGTCCGTTTTTCTTGAGCGTGACGAAGACTGCGCGTCGCGCCTTCAACGGCTCGGATATGTCTATGCCGAGCTGTCTAGGGGTCGGGGACTGGCGTTTTTCGAGATAGAACTCGAGGGATTTTCTTGCGAGCGAAAGTAGAGTTTCCCTGTCATGATCGCTCAGGTACGATGCTTCGGGAGGCGGGGTTTGAACCTCGGCTTGGCCTTCGGGCCATTTCCCGGAGAAGGCGATTGTCAGGTAGCTCACACTGTGGCTGAAATCTCCGGCCATCTCGCCGGATGTGGCGTAGTGGAGTTTTTGCGGCTTGGTGTCTTCTGGCAGTGCTGCTAGCAGTGCGGCGACCGACATTTCGCCACATATCGTCGCGCCGGTATCTTCGATGTAGGCCAGGAATCCCGGCATGTCGAGGTCCAAGATTTTCTCGCAGGCGCCGAAATCCATTTCCCTTATGTTATCCTGGATGTTGTCCGAGAAGGGCACGAAGTTGAAGTTGCGCCCGTAATGCACGAAATCCGAGCTTGCGATCACGAGGGTGTCGTCGTCGGCGATGCTCCTGATGATCTGCCCTGCGCGTCTGATGGTGGGAAGGTCGCAGCGCCCGATGACTATCGGCATGATGGAGAAATCCTTCATGGCCATCTGGAGAAGAGGGATCATGATCTGGACACTGTGCTCTTGCTGGTGCACCTGCGGGATTGATCTTATGAAGTCTTGCCTGAGCAGTCTCTGCACGATGTCCTTGTCCAAGGGAACCCTGCCCAATGGGGTCTGGATATAGTCGGCATCAGGTATGCTCAGTGTATTCTGCAACGCGAGCCGGTGGCTCGGCCCGATTATGACGACGCGCTTGTATTGTTTGCCCAGCGCCTTGATGCCATAGGCTGCAGTGAGCCCGGAATAGGCATATCCAGCATGAGGCATGACAAGGGCGATCACGTCTTCGACCGGCTTTTGCTCCGTCTTTTCGAGATAGCCCTCGATTTCCGTGCGCAGCTTGCCGGGCTCGGCGCTGTACCACCTGCCAGCGAGAGGGGACACGAGCACCCTGTCATCCGCCTTGCATGCAGCCAAAAAAATGAGGGAAAGAGAAACTGTTAAAAGAGTTTTCATTGCGATTTTCCCGATTTTGGATTATTGCTGAGCCTGGCGGAATTCTGTCCGGGCTATCCCAAGAGCTTTGCTGGAGATGGTACGATTCTGCCAAGCGGGACTACTTTTCCCGGGTAATCCGGGCGTTTCCCGGAGCCTTGCCGGGAGTCTGCCGAAAAGAGCCTTGAGAAAAGCCCTAGAACATTTCCCCCAAGGAGGAGCAGCCCACACCTCAACATCGTTGTAGTAAAAGTCCTTCTTTTCATCCTAATTTTCCCAATATTACGCTTTGCAATGTGGAAAATATACACTACATTTATCGCGATTCAACAAACGAAGAAGGAGAGGGAGATCGTTTTGAGCAGTCAATGGGCTTCGGGAAACACAGATTTCTGCTCTTCTCCACCCGTCAGGGTTGAGGCAGAGAGCGCGAAAAATTGCAAAATAATACGATTCACACTGGTTGAATTGCTTTTCGTCATAGGCATAATCGCGATACTGATGGCTATCTTGCTTCCTGCGTTGTCGCAGTCAAAGCGTCTGGCACGTGAAATAGCATGTCTCAGCAACCTCAAACAAATAGGCCTGGGGCTACAGAAATATCTAACCGAGAATGACGAATGGACCTTGCCGAACACGATTGAGACAACTCATGGGGGAGAGACGGACCTGGTGAACTTCATGGTTTATCTCTATAACCACGACATCCCTGTCGAGAATGTCTTCGAGTGTCCCGCGGCTTACAGCAATCCTTCCCCAGCCCAGCAGTACAACAATGCCGAAGCACGAGGGCTTAGGACTCTGAACAAGGGCTCCTACATTCAGAATTCGGTTTACACATGGGACGCCCAGGCCAAGGACCTGTACAATGCGACTATGGGATCCTCTTTTACGATTACTCACATGAACAACAACTTTCGCGGCTGGACTGGAGCGGCTAACGCAAGGACGCCGATCAAGATCGCCCGGATGAGGAATTTCAGCAGAAATATATATGTGGTAGACGGTTTCAGAAAGCCAGATGCGATGACCCCGACAACATGGAAGAACGACATGTCGTCCCTGAATCACTGGCTTGAGACGGACTGGGGCCCATTGCCCGACAACCTCGGGGCTCAGAGGCGCGATGTGGGCTACCACCATCTGAGGATGGGTTTCAACGCGCTGTTCGGGGACATGCATGCAGAGACCAGGATGAGGAGCCGTGTGGAGGAGTGGCACGCCTACACGCAGTGACTGCGTTTTTCCGTAGAATGCCAGCCATAAGACAGGCGATCCACTTGCGTTTCACGCCGGAACGCGGGCATTACCCCGCTACAGCACTACAGAGCCCACTATCTGTTTCCTCTGAGATAAGGGTGAATGCACGCATTCGCCGTGGAGGTTGTGGGCGGCCTCCATGGTCGCTTCCGAAAGTGTTGGATGCGCATGTATCGCCTTCGCCAGCTCCTTGGCTGTAATTTCCAGGTTCATTGCTGTCGCGGCTTCTGCAATCAGGTCTGTGGCGTGGGGGCCTATGATATGGGCTCCGAGCACCTGGTCGGTTTCCTCGTCAGCTATTATCTTGCAGAAGCCGGAGGTCTCGCCGATGGCCATTGCCTTGCCAAGGGAGGCAAAGAGGAACTTGCCGGTTTTTATGCGTATATTCTTATCAGTGCAATTCTCGCTTGTGAGCCCTACCGAGCCGATCTCTGGATGGGTGAATATACATCCTGGCACCAGATCGTCCCTGAAGGAGCTGCTTCCGCCTGAGGCGTTTTCTGCGGCGGCCATCCCCATCGCGCTTGCGAGATGCGCAAGCTGGATCCTGCCTGTGACGTCTCCGACCGCATATATCCCGGGGACATTCGTCTTGCATCGCGCATCAACGGGGATATAGCCCATTTCGTCTGTTTTGACCTGGGCGTTTGCCGGATTCAATCCCGATGTCACAGGCGAGCGGCCTATTGCGACAAGCATGTATTCTGCGGAGATCTTCTTTCCCGCGGCTGATCCGGATACGGATTTCACACCTGCCTTTATATCCGACAATGGAGCGCCGACATGGATCTTTATGCCGGATTTCTTCAACTCCGCTGCAAGCAAACGAGCGACTTCCTTGTCCTGCCCGGGAAGGATATCCGGGAGCATCTCCACAACTGTCACCTCAGTCCCCATGGCAGAGAAAAGCGACGCGAACTCGCAGCCTATCACCCCCCCCCCGAGAACCAGCAGGCTGTCAGGTATGCGGTCTATCGAGAGAATCGAGGTCGAGTCGAGCACCCTCTTGGAACGCTGGATGAATGACGGCATTGTCGGCTCCGAGCCGGAGGCTATGATGAAACTCGTTGCCGCGATCTTTCCCCTCGCCCCCGACACAGTGATGGTTTTCCTGTCGGCAAAAGATGCCTCACCCTTCATGACCTCGACCCCGGCATTTTTAAGCAGGGAGTCTATGCCCCTGCGGAGTTTTGACACAACTCCGTCCTTGCGTTCCTGGACTTTCCCCCAGTCTATCTGCGGCGCCGCGCCGGGGAGCTTTATGCCAAAATCCCCGGCGCGGGTAATCGCCCTGAAAAGATCCGCGCTGGCGATAAGGGTTTTAGTCGGTATACAGCCCCAGTTCAGGCATGTGCCGCCAAGGAACTCCTTCTCGACCAGCAAGGTTTTGCTCCCGCGCATGGCCGCCCTTAAAGCTGCCACATAGCCGCCTGGGCCGGCACCGATCACACACACGTCGTACTGCGCATTCATTCTTGCTCCTTATCAGACCCAGAACAGCTGGGTGGTGAAATCCTGTATATCCACGACACCGGCGAACTTGCCTTTCCTCGTGACAATAATTCTTCTCGCGTTGTTTAAGAGAAATAGCTTTGCAAGCTGTATCGCGGGCACATCCTCCTCGACCTTGATATAGTCCTCCCGCATGCAGTCGGCGACCTTGGTGTCGCTGTCGCTCCTGAGCATGTCGGCGAAGGGCTGGAAATGAAGGATCGGCGAGAGATCCTCCAGCCAAAGCAGGTGTTCCGGCAGGCTGAGTCGGAGAATGTCCTCCAAGGAGAGTACCCCGCGAACATCCATGTCTTCATCAACCACAGGGATATCCAACACCCTGTTTGTGGCGAATGTCTTGATGGCTATCTCGAGAGTGTCTGATTCTTTGAGTGTCACCGACTTGGGGTTCAGTATGTCCTTCGCACTGACGAAATCCGGCATGTCTGACTCGTAACCTGCAAGCGAACGGAGAAGTTCGGCAGGGTTCTTGAAGGACTGCATGCGCTGTATGGTCCCGCTGTCGTTGAGATCCTTCGCCAGAGCCGCCAGGATCTTCAGATGCAGACCCGGATCATCCTTGGGGGTGAGCACCAGAACAGCCACATGGGCCTGCCCCATTGGGGACTTGAAGTCTATGCCTCGCTCTGAAGTTCCCAAGGCCACGAGCACCTGCTTTATATTGGGAAGTCTGGCATGTGGGACGGCAAGACCCGGCGACACCATTGTCGGCATGATCTCCTCCCTCTCCAGCAAGGCGGCCCTTGCCGAGTCTAAGTCAAGGCAAGAAGTGTTTTTGGCCAAAAGTTTCAGCAGCTCGTCTATGGCTGCCTCGCTGTGCCTGGAACTCATGCCGCAGAGAATATTCCCTTCGGCTACATAATTATGAAAGCGCGCTGCGGAAGTCTCTTCCATCTCTCATGGGCCGTGCGAAGGCATAAACTTTATGCTCTCGTCGTTGACGACGTTAATCTTTGTCAGCCCGGCCTCCGAACAGACATCCAGGATCTGGATGAGCTTCTGGTGCAGGGCATTGGGGCCACAATTGATAATGATAGTCTGTTCAGGGTCGTTTTCACCGATAGTGATCAGCTGCCTCCTGAGGTCATTGGGTGCCGAGGGATCCCTCAAGGTCCATGTGCGCCTGTTGAGATAGTAGGTGTTGATATCCCTTGCCTTTATGGCGGGGTCGTTGTCCGGGTTGGGAAACATTCTCACGACATCCACGGTAACCATTTGGGGTGGCTTGTCCGGAGGCTTGCCTCCCGGGGTCGGCAGATCACAGCTCAAAAGGGTCTCGTCAATGATAGGCTTCTGAGTCACGATAAAGTATATGAGCAGAAGGAATACGATGTCAATCATTGAGGAGAGAGGTACTTCGGCCTCGTCCAGCTTTATGCGCTTTCTTTGTTTTTTTGCCATGATGAGATATCCGGATGGGAGTTAATTTTCTATTTTCTCGGCTTGGAACTTTACCCGATAGAGCTTTGTGGCGGTAACCGCGTCCATGACTTTCTTGATGTATCCGTGCTGCACATTCCGGTCTCCGCGGATAACGATGGGGATGTCGTTCCCGTACCTTGACGCCTGGTTTGTGAGTATATTTGACAGTGTGCCCATGCCAACCAGCCTCCCAGATACGTTGATCTGTCCGTTATCCCGCACGTTGATCGTCACGCCGCGGGGATCCTTCTTGATCAGAGGCCTGCCATGGGGCGAGTTTGCAAGATTGACCATCTCGTCCTCCACCTCCTTGTCAAGAGATGCCGTGACAACGAAGAATATGATGAGCAGAAACACGATATCAATCATTGAAGATATCGGGATTTCAGCTTCCTGCATTTCTCTTTTTCTAGCCATTTGATAAGACTCCTAACCCAGCCCCACAGGGCTCGAGTTTCTTTCTTTCCTCACTGAAGGAGAAACTATTCCTCGTAGTTTTCGCCGCCGGCCTGGTCGTCCACGACCTCAGCGCCGCGCAGAACCTTGATCAGGTCGTAGGTCAGGCTCTCCATGTCGAGTATAAGCCTGCTGGCATGGTTCCTGACGAAAGTGAAAGCCAAGATGGCCGGCACAGATATGAGCAAGCCGAAGGCTGTGGTGTAGAGAGCCTGGGATATTGAAAGCGCAAGCATGGTGGCCTTTTCGGCGCCCTGTGCGGTAGCCAGCCCGGCGAATGCGTCTACCATGCCCGTAACTGTCCCCATCAGTCCAAGCATCGGCGCGATCGCGCCGCAGAGGCTTAGGAAGTTGACACGCTGCATCAATTTCTCGCTCTCGATCTCGGCCGCCGTAGAGACCGAGTCCATTACCACGTCATAACCCTCGGAGACGTTGTTGAAGCCGGCTGAAAGGATATTGGCGAGTGGCCCGGGAGTGGACGCGCACGCCTCGAGCGCCGAGCCGAGATCTCCTTGGTCGAGGGCAGACCTGACTTGGTTCACAAGCTCTGGAGGCATGATCTTGGACGATTTGATCGTCAAGAAAGCATCTATGATGAGCCCCAGAGTCGCCGCTGATGTGGCAAAGATCATGATCCAGATAAGTATGCCTATGCCGCCGCTGTTGGCTATGATCTGGAAGAAGGAGGTGTCGCTTCTCGTCGGAGCCGGAGCTTCGCCCCCTCCGTCAACTGCCTCGACTACCTGCGCCATCGCTGTCTCCGGCAATGCGAAGATGACGAACGCCACGGAGAAAACCACAGCCAGAACTGTCGACAACCTTAAAAACCCTTTCATAAAACCGTCCTCTTTTTAATGATGGTCCATATTGACTTTTTCGACTACATAACCTTGTGTATGATCGGAAAATAGCATATGCTTTTGAAAATGCAAGCGACTACTCCGGGAATTTTACCCCGGGATAATCCTCGGCGAACCTTTTCTCGAAATCCAGGTATTTGTTGTTCTTGTCCTCCTTGAATATCTTGACGATCTTCCCGAATGCCTCGGGACGCTCGCGGGTGTTCGACTTGTCGAACAGGAGAGCCGTCCTCAAATACATGAGCAGCGCATCCCTGCGCTTGCCCTGGATCAGCAATATGTCGCCCTGCTTGTTGTTCGAGAAGGCGGCTATCGAGTCGCTTTTGGCCGCCCCGAGCTCCCTCAGAACCTTCTGTGCGTCGTCGAGATTCTTCTCAGTGATATACAGCTCTGCCAGAAGTTTCTTTACCTCCAGATACCTTGATATCCTCTCCGGATCCTTTGGCGGTTCCGTCAGCAGGTTCAGCTTGTCAATTGCCTCCTTGTTCTTGCCGAGCTTTTCCAAGGCGAAGGCCGCCCAGAACACCGCCTCGGCATCCCATCCGAGAAAACGGTACTCGTTGTAGAGCCTGTTGTAGGTCTCGACAGCCTGTGCGAAGTTTTTGGATCTTATCTGCGACATTCCCGTGGCAACCAGATCCGGCCTGGGAACTCTTGCATATCTGTACCCTTCAGGGCCGAGCCTCTGCGAGAAGCCGGCGGCGGTGTAGGTAAGCTCGCCACGCGAGCTGGCAGATATCTTGTCCGCCACAATCCTCTGCTGCGCGGTCTGGATAAAAGGCTTCTGCTGCTGCGGATAAGCGGAACCCGCGGCCAGCAAGAGGATTGCGGAACATAGTCCCTTCATTCTCGTTTTCATTTCACTCTCCTAAATTTAAATGATGTTGACGATTTAGATCTTGCTAGAACATTTTCATGGAGTCCTTCACGGCCTCCTCGGGTATTGGCAGATTGTTGAGCCTCGACATGTTCCTGCCCTCCGGGAACTCCTTCCTGTAGAGGTCAACCATAGTTTTTGTGTCCGCATCCCTGCCTAAAGCGTTCTGGCTCGCCGCGGCCATGAAGACAGCATACTCCAACCACCTGCGCTGCTCCCTCCTCTCCGCCGGGTCTATCTGAGGTCTTTCCCCCGCTCCGGCAAACGCAGCAGCCTCAGGGTTCAGAAGAGTTACAGCCGCGTTGCCGTAGGCGGCCGCCGCCCTGCCGTATTCCTTCATGGCCACATATGCGTCGCCCGTCTTTGACTGCACCTTGAAGTATATGGACTCCTTGGGATCCCTAAGCCCCAGATAAGCCATTGATATCTGTCCGTAATCGGAAAGGGCGTCCTGAGCCTTGCCAGATGCCACTAGCGCTGCTGCCCGGAGGAAATAGCCATCCCAGAAATAAGGTGTCCCCTCGTTTTTCAGCAATGTCGTGAGGGATGCGACGGCGTTATCGTGGTCTTCTGCGTGGAAGGATGCCTCGGCCGACATGAACAGGAGCTGTTCCCTAAGCACATCCAAGGTTCTTTTCAGCTCCGCGGGATTGTTCTCCAACACCCGCGCCCTGTCTCTCCCGACCCAGTCTGCCAGGACAGGCTTAACGATGAGCTTCTCCAGCTCTTTGCATGCCCTCTGTGCCAGAAGGGCGCCTTCCTTCGGGTACATGCCTCCGCAGTCCAACAAGTTTCTGGCAATCCACCTGAGATCAGCCACAGCTACATCTACGCTGTCTCTCTCGAAAATCTTCTTTGCCGCCTCTATGCTCTGGTCGTACCTGCCTATGTCATACATCGCCCTGGCAAGTCTTGGTAGGGCTTGGCGGCCTTCCTCGGGATATTTCGTTGAGAGTGCATTGAGGACCTGTGCGGCCTCGTTGGGCTTTTCCTGCTCAAGATACAGCATGCCCAGCCTGAGCATCGCCTGGGGTATCCCTTTTGCCTCAGGGAAATCCTTGACATGGGCGGCGAAGGCGTTGATGGCCTTGTCCTTCTCGCCAGCGCCGTCGTATGCCCAGCCGAGCAACGACGACGCCCTTTCCTTCACCCCGGCAATTTCCTTATTTGTCTTGTCGTCCTTGATGCCGTCGAGCACCCCGCCCTTTTTGACCCATTTGTCAAGTAGCTCCGAAGCCTGCTCCACCGCCTTCATGAAGAATCCTTTGACCTCCTTGTCCTTTCCCGCAACCACGGCGAGCAACGACTCCTCAGTCTCCACCTTCTTGCCCCCCTCCTGCTGGTCGGCCACCTCGGATTCCTTCGGGGCGTTTTCAGCCTTGACCCTGAGCTGTCTGGACTCGGACTCAATTCTCAAAGCTTCCTGCAGGTAGTTCTCGGCAGCGTGGTATTTGGATTTTGCGACGTGCTCCATGTTCCGCTGCTCAGGCTTCTCCCATCCCATCTCAAGCTCTACATACTTCAAGAACAGGGCCGCGCCCCTGACATAGTCACGAGAGTTGGTGTAGCACCACGCCAGCAGATAGGCCGAGGTCTTACCCATCTCGGTATGAGCATAGTTGTCCACAATATGCTGGTACATCGGGATAGCCATTTTGAACGCCTCTCTCGCCTCGTTGGTCTTCTCGAGCTTTTCCGGGACGTTTGGCATGGCCGCCGCCGCCCTGGCCATTTCCGATGCCCGGTCGTAGTAAACCTTCGCTGCTCTGGCAGATATAGACACAGCGTGTTCATGTGTAGGGCAGTTCCTGAGGAAAACCTCATAAATCAGCAATGCATCCTCCAGAGCTTGCGCTTTTTCCGGGGTCATCGGGCCCGGTGCGCTGTATTGCTCCCAGAAATGCCCGCCGACATGCAACAGGGTCGGCGGCGTGAAGCTCCTGTCGGCCGGGAAGGTGTCGCCGAGATAACCTGCCAATGCCATCGCCTCAAGCTCCTTGCCCGACCTCAGCAGGGAGATCGAGGCCCTGTACAGGAAGTCAGGGGCTTCGTCGGATGTTCTCCCTCCCGGTGAAGTAAGGATGGCCAGATACAAGGGTGCCGCCTCGGCCCACTGCTCCCGGTTGAACAAATCGTCGCCCCTCTTGCGTTCAAAAACAAACATTGACCCGCCGGGAGGGGTTATGTCAGCAGGCAGTATTAGGTTTTTCCCAAGCTCGGCGAGCTTCTCCTTCGCCTTGTTGAAGCCGGCGAAGGCCTTGATGGTGTACGGGGATTTCGTCATGTCGTAGCCCCGCATAACCCTGACATAGCACTTCGCGGCCTCGAAGTTGTGCTTGATCTTGTCACCGTCCTTTGTGGCATTCTCGGCCTGCCCGAGAAAGAGGTTGCCCCGCCAGATATTGGCCTTGGCGGAAGGAGCCTGGTGCAACTGCCCCTGCTGCTTGTATCCCTCGTCAAGGCCTACAATCAGATTCATATATTTATCAAGCTCTTTCATCCCGTCGTCGTAACGCTTGAGCAGACAAAAAGCCCTCGCCCTCTCAAGGGCTGCCATCGCGGTCCATGCCGTGGGACCGGACCAGTATATCTCCTCGAGAGGCTTCAGCACCGAGTTCACATCCGTCTCCCAACCCGTCTTGCCCTCGGCGGCCATATTTTCGGCCGTATCAAGCTTCGTGATAGATGTCATCAGCACCGACTCGTACTGCGACTGCTGCTTGGCGGCGGGATCTAACTCTCCCACCTGAGGCGCATCAAGCCACTTCACGTACTCAGTGACCTTTACGGCCTCCGCAGCCTTGCCCAGGTTCGTGTAGGCGTGCCTGAGGAAGGCCACCGCCTTCATGAACTCATCCACCTCCACCTTGTTGTCGCGGTTTGGCAGATTGGTCTTCATATAGGCAAAGTATTCCTCGAGGGGCCTGACAGCCCTGTCGTTGGCTCCCTGGTTGACTGCCCTGATGCCCAAAATCAGCCTCGAGAAAGCGTAAGCCGGACTGCCGGAGCCTATTTTGTTGATGATCTTCTCGCCGTCATCAGCCATGTTCTGGGAGAAAAATATCTGGGCTTTCTGCACGAGGAGCTTGTCCTTGTCCTGGGGCTTCTCCTGTATCTCCTTGTCCAGCAGATAGTGTGAAAGCTCCTGCAGGCTGAGCTCATTCAGTTTTTCAGAAAGTGCGATGGTTGATGCCGTGTCGGCCTGTGCTTCAGCGCGCAGGGCGCACACCAGCAGCGCCAGGGCGCACATAACCGGCTTGATTTGTATAGTCTTTTGCAACCGCATTTTTTCTCCTGTATTAACGATAAATTTAACTTTCCCGGGCGGCTGTCCGTTTTTTCAGGAGAACCACCGGAGGAAGTTCTGAACAATTAGCTTTCTCGTAGAAAAGTGACATTCAAACGTCTGGTTCTAGGACCGTCGAACTCGCAAAGATAAACACCCTGCCAAGTGCCCAGACAGAGCTTGCCGTCCCTTATCATGATTGTATGGGAGAATCCGACAAGCGATGACTTGATATGTGCAGCGCTGTTGCCCTCGGAATGCTTGAAGGAAGGGTCGTTCCAAGGAACCAAGCCGTCAAGGAAGCGCATGATGTCGTACCGCACGTCAGGGTCGGCATTTTCGTTGACCGTCAACCCCGCCGTCGTGTGCGAACAGAAAATGCAACACACTCCCTCCTGCATGTCTGCCGGGACGAGCCTGTTGACCTTCGTTGTTATGTCCAGCATCTCCGAATGCTGTGTGGTATTTATTTCGATGACTGGCATGGGTAATTGATGAAACTGCTATTTGGTGACATTTGTTCCACAGTCCCGGGCATTTTGACCTGTCGCCCGGACTCTCTCCTCAAATAATTCCTTATCATAAATAAAGAGCCTGATTGTACGGCTCTCCAGCCCGAATGGAGAATATAGCTTCTTTTTCAGACATGGCAAGCAATTTTTTTCGCAAAAGCCGGAAGGGATGCGTCCCGGGCTCCCATGAGCAGAATGACATCGCCTTCTCCTGAGCGAGAAATAACCTCAGAGACAGCCTTCTGCCTGTCGGCGAAGAACAAGTAGCTCCTCCTTCCTTTATTTTGGTATTCGGCGACCACCTCCTCGGATTTCGGCGAGAAAGAAGAGGATCCCCCGGCGTAGTAAACAGGGAGGAACGCGAAGAAATCCTCTTCGCCGAGGCAGTCCTCCAGGGCTGGAAGCAAAGGCTCGCGCATGAAATTCAGCGGCGAGAAACCATGCGGCTGGAAGAGCGCAAGCACCTTGCCACATGCAACCTCTCTGGCCGTGTGTATGCACGAGACTATCTTCTCGACGTTGTGCGCGTAGTCGTCGTAGACCTTCGCGCCACTGGCTGCAGTCCCGGCGAAATCGAATCTCCTGCTCACCCCTTTGAAGCCTACTACCGCAGGCAGGATGGAGTCCACAGACTCACCAAGCAACTCACATAGTGCCATGACAAATGCGGCGTTGGTGGCGGAATGTCTTCCGGGCTGGGGAATAGTTAGCTTGAGTCTTCCGTCAAGCTCGATCTGAGAGTGTCCGCCGCAAGGCAGGTAGCCCGTGATTTTCATCTCCGACAGGTTATCGGCGGCAGGGACATCCGCCCCGGCCCCTTCAGAGACTACACAAGCCCGCAGGTGACGGAAAACACTGCCGCCCAAAAGAAGGAACACATCCCGGGATACAACCGCCCCGACTCTGGTCTGAGAGATGAATTCGGCGAAAAGCTCCTTAAGCTCCTCCCGGGGGTAGTGGTCCGTGCCGACATTGAGTATGACCGAATAGTCCGGAGAAAATTTCAGCAGGCTCTTGTCGCTCTCGTCCGCCTCAAACACCACGACTTCACCCGCCCCTCCAAGAAAATTGCCAGGATAATACCCAGAGGCAAACCTCTTCGACATGCCACCACCGACCATCAGCGGATCACGGCCCAGAAGAAACAAGGTCTCGGCAAGCCAGGCGGTCACGCTTGTCTTGCCGCTGCTCCCCCCCACTGCAATGGAAGTGCTCTTGCCTGCCGAGGCAAGCGCCCGGGCAAGCATGGACGCCCTGTGAACACGCGGGACTCCCGGGAAAAACTCAAAATCAGGATTCCCATCCTCAATCGCTGTCGAGTAGACCAAAACATCAGGCCTGCCCCCTGCAGCATAAGATCCGTCTTGGGCGTACAATTCCACACCCTGGCCGCAAAGCGCAGAGAACAGATACTCATTCTCGGGACTTCCAAGTGCCCTGTCGCTCCCGGAGACCTCAGCGCCAAGATGTATCATCAGCTGGGCCAGCCCACTCATGCCTATGCCGCCGACCCCAACAAGATGCGCCTTCAAGGGTAAAATCTCAACTTCGGGTTGTCGCTGCATAGTTCTTGACTATCCCGGTACGTAGACCGTTGGTGCTGACCAGAAAACGCTTGAACTGGAAGTAGCGCAGGAATTCCGTGAGTATGAGCAAACCTGCAGGAAGCTCCTCCGCACGGTCCTTGTCCATCCCGGGAAGGCTCCGCCGGGACGAAAGGTCCATCCTCCCGAGGCTCCTTGACATCGCCGCCACATCCTTCCGATGCCCCTTGGTGGCATGTATCTTCGCCCTGTCGTATACGGGACGCTGATGGTATACCGACGCAAAAGTCGTCGCCGTACCTCCGCTGGCAATCACCAAAGGATTTCTGTCGCCAAGCCACTCCTTCAGCTCGCCAGCGAATTTCGCAAACTCCTTCTTGAGGTACCTTGCCACTGTGATTCTCTTGAACAACGAGAAATCCTGAGAAAGATCGAACATCCTGCAAAGCGTCACGCACCCGGCGTCAACGCTGTGCCCCGCGATCATCATGCTTCCACCCCACGAAACCTCGGCGCTGCCACCGCCGATGTCTATCGTGACAAAAGGACGTTCGGCAACGAAACCGTGGGTGGCACCCATATAGGTGTATTTGGCCTCCTCCTTGCCGCTGAGCACCTGGGGGAATATGCCGAACTCCTCGTGGCACCTCACCAGAAACCTGTTGCGGTTCTCAGCCTTCCTCACAGCGCTGGTCGCCGTCACAATCAGCTCCATGACACCCTCCTTCGACGCGATCTCCTTCATCTCCTTCACAGCAAGCATGGTGTGGGAGATCGCATCCTCAGACATGCACCCTGATTGCTTGACATCGCTCCCGAGTTTAGTTATGGTGTAGAACTCGTTCTCCGGCGTGATGCGGCCGACAGGTGAAATATAGGCGAGAAGAAGCACTATCGAGTTGCTCCCGATGTCAATCACTCCTATTTTCGCATTGTCCTGCATGGCGGCAATATATCCCCACCCGGCGGAAAATTCACCCGCGACCTATGCGAATTTCGCAATAATTACCTTTGGAACCGCTGTTGCAACGCAAATGACGGGAGTTAGATTAGTCAGTCGCGTCAGCGTATAGTCGGCGGGAGAGGCTCCCGGGAGAAAAAATCTAGGCAGGCCGCATGAGAATACCTTTTGAAAACAGTGCATACAAGGAGGCCCTTAAGGTTGTCGGCACCCTGAAGGACGCCGGGCATTCCGCCTATATGGTCGGGGGGTGCGTAAGGGACATGATCATGGGGCTCCAGCCGCATGACTTCGACATTGCCACCTCGGCATTGCCGGAGGATGTCCTTTCGATATTTCCGCGCTGCCACCAGATAGGGGCGGCATTCGGGATCATCAATGTCGTTGCCGACGACCACTGCTTCGAGGTCTCAACCTTCCGCGAGGAGAGGTCGTATTCCGACGGCAGGCACCCCAAGGACATAAAGTACACCGACTCCCCGGAGCTCGACGCGCGAAGACGGGACTTCACGATCAACGCCATGTTCTACGACCCGGCGGAGAAGGGACTGCTTGATTTCATCGGCGGCCAGCAGGATGTCAAAGACAAAATCATGCGTACAGTCGGCGACCCAAAGGAGCGTTTTGCAGAGGATTGCCTCCGGCTGCTTCGCGCAGTCCGATTCGCGGCAAGGTTCGACCTGACAATCCAGCCGGAGGTGATCGAGGCAATAAAAGCAAACATATCAGGCTTGAAAAGGCTCTCCGCAGAGAGGATACGCGACGAGCTGAACAAGATGTTCACAGACCCCTATCCCGATGTCGCCCTACAAATGCTTTCCGACATGGGCATATTGAGCCGGATATTGCCGGAGGTCGAGGCGCTGAAGGGCGTGAGCCAGCCGCCCCAGTTCCATCCCGAGGGCGATGTGTTCACACATACCATGCTGATGCTTCGGCATATGACATTGCCTGATGTCAAGACGGCATGGGCAATTCTGCTGCACGATGTCGGCAAGCCCAGCACCTTCAGTGTCGGAGCGGACGGCGTGGAGCATTTCTACTCGCACGAGGAAAAGGGCGCGAAGATCGCTGAGTGCATCCTGGCTCGGTTGAAATTCCCCAGGCGCGACACCGCCGACATTGTCAAGGCCGTCGCAGGGCACATGCGCTTCGCACACCTCTCACAGATGCGCAAGGCCAAGCGGCAGCGCCTGCTGGCCCAGGAAAATTTCCCCCTTCAGCTGGAACTTCACCGCCTTGACTGCATCTCCAGCCATGCAAAGATGGACCAGTACGTCTTCGCCCTGGACAAGCTCAACGAGAACGCCGGGGAGCCTCCTTTGCCCGAGCCGCTGGTCAACGGCAGGGAACTCATATCAATAGGCATTCCCCCAAGTCCCATGCTAGGGAAGATTCTCGCCGCCATCGCGGACATGCAGATCGAGGGCAAGATCACGTCCCGGGAGGAGGCTCTGGAAAAAGCCCGGGAAATGTATGCGGACCCGTCATGGGCATCCGGGGAGACCAAGTCCGGACACCGCCAGGACATGCATGAAAAGGATAACTTGTCAAAATGAGATCCCCTGTAAAAAAATTCTTACGGGCTGTATGGGCCGCATTCAAAGTCCTATATTTCCTCGCCACGCTCGCTCTGCTCGGGGCTATAGGCTACGCCGCATATCTCATGCATCCGCTATACATGGAGCCTATCACAACTGTGCCCGAGGCCTTCTACCCAGACGACAAGATAAGCTGGACATTCTGCCGCTACCCCGAAAACGAGAAGGTCCTCCAGCGTGTCACACTATACCACGACGGCAGGAACGAGATAGTGATCACCCGCGAGCCGGGGGACTACGACATTGACATGCTCGGCCCCCTGCTCACTTGGCAGCCGCGCAGGGACCACCAGCAGAACCTGATCGTCTTCAGCAGGAGGAATCTGATACCGAGGGCACGGGCGACCGCGATATTCATGGACACCGTGAAAGCCGGGGTCCTGGACATCCAGGACGAGACCTTCCTCAAAGGCTCCGAGCTGGAGCTTGAAGTCAATGTCGGGCTCGAGTCCAGAACCGTCAGGGGTCCCGACTTCCTCCACGCCGCACCGGCATACCCCCCGAAAAAATGGATCAACAGGACCCGCTGGCAGAAAATTGCCGCGGCAATCGAGGCCGACTCACAAATCAAACCGCTAATGGCAAAGGTGAAATACATAAAAAACGTGGAGGCAAAATAAATGAGACTATCAAACACTCCGACAGGCTCCAGACGATTTGCAGTCATAGCCTGCGCCGTGCTCCTCAGAGAGATTTACCACTGCGCCGCAACCTCAAAAAACATCATTGACATCATCCCGCTGGACCAAGGCCTGCACGACCTCGGCGAGAAACCCATGTGCGCCGAACTGCAAAAGACCATAGACTCAGTGGAGCACGAGAAATACGACGCCATTCTCCTGGGCTACGGTCTGTGCAACAACGGCATCAGGAGCCTGCACGCGCCGATAACTCTGGTCGTGCCGAGAGTACATGACTGCATCGCGCTGCTTATGGGCTCACGCGAGGAATTCCAGAAATATTTCGACGACAACCCCGGCACTTACTACCGCTCCGCAGGATGGATCGAAAGAGTCACAAGCCACTTGTCAAACCCCCAAAGCACAACCTCACTCATGGGAATGGGGACATTTGAGGAATATGTCGAGAAATACGGCCATGAAAACGCCAAATACCTCATGGAGACCCTCGAGGGAGGGCTCAAGCACTACGAGAAACTGACCTTCATAGACACCGTTCCAGGCTGCTTCCGGCAGTACAAGGAAAGCTCAAGGGAGGAGGCAGAGAACAACGGATGGAAATACGAGGAGTTCAAGGGCAACACGGAACTGCTCTGGAAACTCCTCGACGGCGACTGGGACGAAACAGCTTTCCTGGTGCTCAAGCCGGGAGAGACAATCGAGGCCAGCTACGACGAAAAAATCCTCCGCGCATGCTCTACAGCTCCAGCTCCAGCTCCAGCTGGACCGGGGCAGGGTCGAGCGATTCCCTGACAGGCGCGAAGGTCCTGCGGTGAAGGGGGCACACTCCGTATCTCACGATCGCATCCAGATGCATACGTGTGCCGTAGCCCATGTTGGAGTCGAAACCGTATTCCGGGTAGTTCCGCGAGTATTTCATCATCAGCTTGTCCCTGTAGGTCTTGGCAAGTATGCTTGCGGCGGCGATGCTTGCGGATTTCGCATCTCCCTTGACTATTGCCTCGGACTCGACAGGGAAGTCCGGCACAGGCAGCCCGTCTATCAGCGCAAACTGGACACCCCTGATACCCTTCACCGCCTTCCTCATGCCCATGCGGGTGGCCTCCAAGATGTTTATCCTGTCAATCGTCTCCGGAGAGATGGTCTGGATCGAATAGATGACGCCTGGAATGTTGATTATCTCCTTCCTGAGCTTCTCGCGTTGCTCAGGGGAAAGCTTCTTGGAGTCGTCCACCGGAGGGATTGCCGAGCCTGGACGGAAGGCAACGGAGGCAACGACAAGAGGCCCAGCAAGCGGCCCCCTGCCAGCCTCGTCAACTCCAGCGACAACCTCGTAGCCCATGGCCCATTTCATGCGCTCGACGCGAAGCAGAGGATGATCCTCCGGCAAATTAGCGGATAAGTCCCTTGCGCTCATTCTTCGCCGAGGATGGTCTTGAGATTCTTCTTCGGCCCGCCGAAGACGAAGAAGAGCCCGCCGGCAAGGTTGAAAAACAGTATGATCCCGGTGAAGATCAACGCCACCGCCAGCGCCTGCACCTCGGGGACTCCAGAGGATACCAAAACCTGCTGCATGACAATGTCCCTCGTGCCTATCCCGGAGGGTGTCGCAGGTATCGCCGAAGCGGCATTCGCCAGAGTCGTCGAGAGAACATAGGTCTCCGCAGAATTCGACTCCACATCCAAACCCTTGGCGATGCAGAAAACCACCGCCGTGAGCATAAGATGGATCAGCAGCACGCTTATGCCTATCGCCGCCAGCAAAGTCCTCCATGCGCTGCGGAAACTGTCCATGGCCTCAACCAGCCTGGAAACCGACCCTCGTGTCATGCGGTCCCCAAGACGTATCAGCAGCCCCACTCCGGGCAGCCGCTCAAGCTGACGATGAAAAAACAGCAGCACCCCGGAGACCAAACCAGACAGACAGCCAAACAGCATGGCATACACTATCACCGTCATCAGCCCCGTGACATTCTCCAGCAGACGATAGCAGACTATACCCGCTATGCCGGCAACGAGAAACAATGATATCAGGCCGATAACACGGTCAATCAATATCGTGAAGGTGCCGGCAAGCCTGCTCCCCTTCTCCGAACGCTTGATTAGAAACGCCGCCTTGGCCACATCGCCCCCCACCGCGCCGCCGGGAAGAATCAACGAAAAGAAAAACCCCTGCATCGAAAGCGACAACGCCTCCATGAACCTTATCCTGATGCCCTGCACCTCAAGCAGCATTGACCACCTCCACGCACCGGCAAAAAGATGCAGCACATACAGCAAGCCCGCAGGAAACAGCCAAAGCAGATTGAAGCTCTCCAATGCCACGACAAGGTCCCCCAGGCTCATGGAGACCATCCAGATAATTATCCCGCCGGCGATGCCGAACCTGAGAAGGGAAAGAACAATGCCCTTTAACCTCCCGCCGGCCGAAGGCAAGGGACCAGACTCTGTGGCATCAACTGTTCCGTTGTTTTCCATGCCCGAGAAAATACAGCCCGAAAACCATTCATCAAGCCCGACAAGGGAAGGAGAAACTAAAATCTCGGCCTGTTGCGTCGTTTCAAGGAGGTTTGGGCTGAAGGTGGATGGACGCCAGACTGGTCCTGCAAGCTGGCGTTTGTTCTTGGCTGGATGTCGCATCGTGCCGCTGACCGGACGTTCAAGCCAGTCTTCCGTGAGCTTGACTTGGATTGTGCCGAGAGCCCGCGGGACTGCTCAGTGTACCACGACGTCGAGATGCTGCGGATTTCGCTGGGTCATGAGTGGCGGAATGCCGTGCTGATGAGTGAGGCCGGACAAGTAGTTTCATTCGTGCTCCCAGCATCGTTGCAGCATGCCCTTGTTGCTCATGCTTTGTTCATCCTTTCAGTTTTCTGTACGACATGGAGCGCCTGAATCTGAACGGCAGGTCCTCCAGCAAGGGCGCGATCTCCCTCTTACGGCCCGGATAGTATGTGCGGAGTGTCCAGAGAACTGCGTCGGTGAGGCTTGTGTTGATGTTAGGGTTGTCTTCCCCGGCGGAGCGGAGAATCCCTTTTAGAGTTTCCAGCGCGTCGTCGTCGGCAGATTCGCGCACAAGTCCCCATACCGCCTCGCAGGCGGCGTAGGAGTCCACTTTGCGGCCGTCCTTGCTTTCGCCCGAGACAACCTGTCGGATGACATCCTTGAGGAAGGGGCGGGTGGAATGT
The DNA here is from genome assembly GCA_964486565.1 of uncultured Victivallales bacterium. Lineage (GTDB taxonomy): Bacteria > Verrucomicrobiota > Lentisphaeria > Victivallales > JAADHT01 > JAFGFR01. Next base: position 3,335 of record CAZANS010000002.1, on the reverse strand, counting down.
ATCTGATTTTTGACGAGCCCCGCCATCCTCACCACGACAGACTGACCAGTGTTTTGGAAGACCCCGATAAGCTCCTGGAGGCATCTTTCCCTTTCCAGTCGGTCGGAGGAGATGTTCGCCAGGCAGAAAAGCTTGTAGTGATGCAGGTTGTCATCCCTGCCAGCGATTGTGTCGCGCATCTCCGCGGCCCGCGGGCCGATGTTGGAAATACCCCATATCAGCGAGTCGCGGATCTTTTCCGAAGGCTCCTTCTTGAGAGCCTCGTGTATCCTTCCTACATGCCCAGCGGCGGCCTCGGGGCAGCTCGCGAGCATACTTGCGCCCATGTCCCTTAGTTTTTCCTCTTCCGACTCGATCATGCGCAACACGTCATCCACTATCAGGGCCTGGTTGTCCGGCTTCCGCCAGAAGAGCTCGTACAAGCCGGTCCAATAGGAGGACTTCATTGCCATCTGGTCCAGGTTCGGGCGCATCAGCTCGAGCAGTTTCGCTTGCTCGCCCGGTTCGGAGACGGCCTCCATCAATTTTGAAAGGCTGTAAGGATCCTCCTCGCCGGAGATGTCCACCAGCCACTCGAGCCTTTCCTTGGGGATGTCATCCAGATGGGGCATCTTGTCCACGGCCGAGAGCATCCATGCGGCGTGCCGCGCGGATTTCTTGGATTCCGACTCGAGCAATGTTTCGCGAACATGCGCCAAGGCGGCGGGGTCCTCCGGGCTGATGAGAATTGCGGCGAGAGAAAGGTAATAATCATCGGGCGAGGCTGTGGCAAGCTCAAGAAGCTTTGGCACCATGCGGCCATGACGGCCATCAAGCAGGCATAGGGTCTCCGTCAAGTTGTATGGGTGTTCCTGGGGATTGCTGAGGAGGTGGATCAGTGCATCGTCCAGCAGGGGCTGGCCGAGATCGGTCGCCAGAGCCGCGACCACATACGCTTGCAGCAAGTAGCTGTTGTCCTTTACGGAATCGAAAGAGTTGCGGACGGCATTGCGCAATGTATCGAGCGACTCCGGGGACTTGGCTTTCTGCACCGATAGTATCGCCGCAGCGGGGAAGAGGTCGCTTGGGAATGCACGTCTTCCCATCGCCTCCTCCGTTGCCGCTGCATTCTCATGGAAAAAATCGTAGACTTCGCAAAAGCTGTTACTGTAGGAATGCCCGCCGCCTCTGGTCATCGCGTGGAAAAGCGCATGGGATTCCGATAACTCCTTTCTGAGGAACCATTTGGATTTCATGACCACAAGCTCATCGGCCGTTTTCGGATCGAGCTTTGCCATCCTCAGGAAGAAGGCCGCCTGGTTCAGGGACAGGCTTTCGGCCTGGCGCAGCTTGGCCATGATTTTCTGGCCGAGGCTGGCTGCCGCATCGGCATCGTCGGAGTCGAGAACGGCAAGTATCACTTTGAAACAGCCATCGGGCAGAAGCGTCTGGGAGCCGGATCCTTCAACGACAAGCCCCGCCAGCTCGGACATCGCCTGCGGAGTGGCCCCCTCAAACTTACCTTCCATAAGCACCTCGCAAAGAATGACATGGTGCTTGCCGACGGAGCAAAGCAAAGGGAAGAATCTCACGAAGTCCACCGCCAAGAGCAACTTGGCGGCGTCTCTGAAATTCGTCGTGCCGACTTCGCTGTCGGCTTCCCCTCCCAGCCACTCGATTATCGCCTCATCGGATCCATCAACCTGGATGAACTGCCTGAAAAAGCTCTCGGGCAATTTTGGGATACCCCAGTCGGTCACTTTGGAAAAATGAAAGAAATAGTCCTCGGCAAACAGCCTTACTGTATCCCTGCCGGCTCCGGCGGCCATTAGGAATCTCACCACCTTAACGGGATCGGGATCCGGGTACGAATTTAACGACCCCACGCCTTCACGATCTGCCGACTTCTCCAGAATCCTTCTGCAACGCATCCTGATTTCCGGGTCAGAGCCGTTTTCCTCCATATAGGCCTTGACCGCTTTCCTGGCCATGGGACCGAGTCTTGACAGCTTTAGGGTGGCATGCTCCCTGTCCTCGTAGCGCGAAGCACCAAGATCCTCCAGCAGCCGTGCGACATCCGTCTCCTCTAAATCATCCCTGAGAAGCTTGATCACGAGGTCTTTCCTCGCCAGAAGCTCAGCCGGGACCGGACCTTCAATGTCCACTTCCCCTCCCTGATCCAGATAGTCCCGGAGTATCACGGCGATATCCTCGTCGGAAAGGACAACAGGCTCTAAGGCGGAAAGACTGTGCACCAACGCCAGAATCAAGAAAATCAGAACCTTTGACATTGCAAGTATGCTCCTTAAAATATTCCTTCTCACGTCAGGCACTTTGATCCAGCTCCTCTATTTCTCGTGCCCAGGAGTTCAGCTCCAGGCACTGCTCTCGGGTGATGGCATGGCGTTTACGTTCATACGGGAAAGGGGCAAGGATGAGCAGGCGGCCGGCGGCGCATGCGTCAAAATAGCGCCCCGGGGGCTTGTAGTGCGGCGCAAAACCGTTCGCGAACAGCACGACCAGGGGGTGCCCGGCATCCATCGCCGCACGGGCAATGGCCTTCTCCCCGGGACTGATGCAGGGCGAAACCAAGACCGCACCGTGTGAGGCAGAATAAAGCAACTCCTCTTGCAGAAGTGCCAACTCTGGAGGCGAAATGCGGCGAGACACCTGAATACGGCGCTTCAACGGGTGCCTAAGGAGAAAGCGGTTGCCAATGAAGGCGCAATGCTTTCCCGGGAGAACGGGCTCGTGCGCCACGACAGTGAACAGTGCCGGATTTGCGCGTTTGGCGGCCAGACGGCGGGGGTTGTCGGCTATGTAGTTGGCCATGGCCTTCAACTGGCCACGACGCATGAGGATGCTGTCCTGGAAGCCGGCTTGCCATAATCCGGCGGCAGAGGCTGCCGCCGGAACACAACACGCAGGGGCTGCCGGTTCAGTTCCGGAAGCAGCCCCTGCCTGTCCTGTTCCGGAAGCAGCCCCTGCTTCCGGATCCGGCTTCAGCTCCGGCCCCCATAGCAACCCATTGCTCCTGCATTCCTGCTCGCTCACCCGCTTGAAAGCTTTCACAATATGCCCCATGTGCCTGGCCAAGCGCCGTTTGACCCGTAAAATGCCGTGGAAGTGGTCGGGCATCACCACGCATTCGCATGCCTCTACACCAGGGTAGATCTCCGCGGTACGCCTCCAGACATCGCGCACCACCTCGCCAGCCGGCAAAAGCCGCAGGCACGGCTCTGCCGGAATTCCGGAAGCAGCCCCTGCCTGTCCTGTTCCGGAAGCAGCCCCTGCCTGTCCTGTTCCGGAAGCAGCCCCTGCCTGTCCTGTTCCGGAAGCAGCCCCTGCTTCCGGAT
>CAZANS010000001.1:0-38283 GCA_964486565.1 uncultured Victivallales bacterium | reverse complement strand
GGGATGGGTACGCTTTCCATGGAGGCCCTGAGCAGCAGGGACATCCCTTTGCTGATGGCGCTCTTCGGTTTCGGGGGCTTTCTCACGCTGGCAGGGATAATGGTCTCTGACTTCCTTTACGTCCTGGTTGACCCGAGGATATCTTTCGAGGCAAGGTGAAATTATTATGACAACACTGCGATGCACAGGATGTGGGCAGATATTCGAGACAGAGGACACTGTCGCGCTGAACGGGTTGCCCCCATGTTCCGACTGCGGCGCCGATCTGACAGTGCCAGGGCAGCTTGAAATCGGATGCTGCATTTGCGAATTTCGCAAAAAAGTCGTTGACGTTGACTGCTCCGAGTATCCGCACTGCCCCAAGTGCGACTGGCAGGTTGTGGTTTTGAATCAGGACTATGACAATCCTGACAGGCCTGAGGCTGACGCCGAGGAGCCGACTGGGGAGATGGAGGTGGATTCGACGGATGTCGGCAACGCGCCTGTGGTGGAGGAAGAGGATAGTCCAGGTACTCCCGACCCCGGGGAGCCTTCGTCCAATGCCGGAGAGACGATCCTTCTCGAGAAACTGAAGGGGAAGGATTCCAAAAAATCACTTGAGCTGCAGGCATCCCCCAGCCCATGGGAGGAAGACCCCGCGGAGTACAATAAGGCCACGGGAATATCGTCCAAGACTTTCGGCAGGTACACCATTCTGGAGGAGATCGCCCGGGGCGGCATGGGGATCGTCTACAAGGTCGAGGACAAAGAGCTTGGCAGGACGCTAGCCCTTAAGATTCTAATAGCCGGGGAGGATGCCTCCGAGGATCTGCTCAAGAGGTTCATGAGGGAGGCACGTTCCACCGCGCAGCTAAACCACCCGAATGTCATTCCTATCCACGATGTAGGCCAGATCAAGGGGCAGTACTACTTTACGATGGATTTCATCGCCGGCCCGTCATTCGACAAGATCATAGCGGGGAAATGGATGGCTCACGATGAGATGCTTGGGCATATCCGCGACATCGCCTCGGCGTTGTCCGTGGCACACGATTCGGGGATAGTCCACAGGGACATCAAGCCCGCAAACATAATCTACGACGTGCAGAACAAAAGGGCTATGCTGACAGACTTCGGCTTGGCCAAGGATCTTGACAGCAACACCATGCTCTCGATGACAGGGATGATGATGGGCTCTCCTGCCTACATGAGCCCGGAGCAGGCAAGGGGCCTCATTCACGACATAGACCCCAGGTCGGACATATACAGCATCGGTGTCGTTCTTTTCGAGGCTGTGACGGGTGAGCAGCCCTTCCAGGGCAACACTGTAGTGGAGACTGTGAGGAAGGTTGTCTTCGACGACCCGATACCCCCTCGGAAACTCGCGCCTGACACCATTAGCAAGGACTTGGAGAACATCATCCTGAAATGCATGGAGAAGGAACCTGGCAACCGCTACCAGAGCATGCCGGAACTGGTGGCGGATCTGGATGCCTGCCTGCATGGGGCGAAGGTGGCGGCCAAGGGACAGCCGGCATTTCGGACTGTATGGCGCAAGCTGCGCAGGAAGCCAGTGTTGCTCGGCACGGTCATGGCGATGCCTTTCGCTCTTGCGGGGATCCTTGTCGCCTTGTGGTATCTGTTCTTCACCGCAGGCTTTCTTGACGATGCCGAGATTGAGATAAGGAGCAACCGTCCTGAAAGGCAAGTCTCGATTATAACTCAGATGTCTGCAAGATATAAGGACGGCAAACTTTCCTCTGAGAAGGACAGGAAGAAGCTTTCCCCTCTTCTGGTATATTGCCTGGGATCGAGCGATGACAAGGTTGTATCGCAGGCCTGCCTGCTGATCGAGCAGACAGGGGACACAGGCTTTGTAAATGCTCTTCCCGAGGTTTTTGGCGACAGCTCGCGGTCTGAAAGGAGCCGTATGTCTGTCCTTTCGGCCCTGCGTTCGGTCGGGGCGCTCGAGGGAGCCGACAGGAAAGCAGCCGGAGAGGCATTGCTCAAGGTCGCCGAGAACAAGGCCGAGCCCCGCGACCTCCGCATAGGAGCTCTGCGTTCACTCGCCGACGTATGGGTGCCTGAGGCTATGGACAAGCTTATAAAGATGGCCACCGACAAGCAGGAGGACCCCGACCTGCGTGCGGCGGGGCTGGGCACCTGCGGGACGAAAGTCACACTCGCCTCGCCGCAGATGAACACTATAATCAGACTTTACGGGGATGCCGACGAGAAGGTCAGTGCCGCGGCCAGGGAGGCGCTTCAGGCATCGCGTGACAAAACCAGCATATTCGATTTGTATGGAATAAAGGCCAAGGCCGCCACGGTGACCTCGCAGCTCGGGGACGTGATTTCGGCACATGCCCAACATCAGCAGCGTTTGATGGAGATGACCCGCGAGTTGGACGGGTCGGAGGTCAGGCAGGAAAGGCCTGTCGAGACGATCGCGGCGCGCCTGAAAGGGGCCTCGGTCGAGTCGAGGATCGCCGCAGCCTACGACTTGGGGCAGCTCGGTGACGGCGACGCGGTGTCCCTGCTTGTCGCCGGATTGAAGGACCAGGATCCGGATTTTGTCGGAGTCTGCGCACGTTCGATCGTTCTGCTTGCTGACAAGCGCAAGCCTGAGACCTCGGAAATATCCGCCTTGCTTTCCGACACCCGCCCCCACGTCCGGGAGGCGGCGGTATTCATAATCACCGGTGTCGGCGACCCTTCAGGATACAATGCCGTCAGCTCAATCGCACAGACAGAGAGCAACATGCGGGTGATCCAAAGGATCGCCGAGATGCTGCCACTCACTGCCCCGTCAAAAGCACTCCCGCTACTGAAAAATCTGCTTCAGAAGACAGAGAACACAAGTATCCCCGCCGCGAGGCAATGCGTCCATTCAATGGCCGCTTTCGGAGAGGATGCCGCACCCTTCCTGATCCACTTCCTCGCCTCTCAAAATCAAAACGTCAAGGAAGCTGTGCTCGGGAGCCTCAGAGAAATCAGCGGCCGTGACTATGGCGACGACGCGGCAAAATGGGGAAAATGGGCGGAGGGCTTGGCAAAGGGCGGCGGATGAGCTGGGAGTCAGTTTCAATACTCCGCATGAACCGCGTTGGGAGCGCAGGCGTGGAAAATTGCTCCTGGGACAAAAAAACTGTTTTTTTTTAATTTCATGATTGTAAGTTTGAAGAGCCCCTGTAGTTTAAGGCTCCTTTTCCGTGGCATGGGATACGGGATCGGGGCTGATGGTTGGGTCTAGCGCATGCATGGAGCCTGCGCGCAATGAACCGAGGGAACGGCGACGTTCTCCCCAATGAATCGGAGCGGCAGTTTGGCTATGGATTTGTCAAAAGAGCTTTTTGTCTTTTCGGGCAGCGCGAACCTGAGGCTGGCCGAGGAGATAGCATTGAAGCTGAACGTCCCGCTTGGGATGGTGGAGAACAGGCGCTTCCCCGACGGCGAGATATTCGTCAAGTTCTGCCAGAACATCAGGAACTCGGACATCTTCCTTATCCAGCCTATATCCAAGCCCACCAACGATTCCTTGATGGAGCTGCTGATAATGATAGACGCGGCGAAGCGTGCTTCGGCTGCGAGGATTACTGCTGTGATACCCTACTTCGCCTATGCGCGCCAGGACAGGAAGGATCAGCCGCGTGTCCCGATAACAGCAAAGCTTGTGGCGAACCTGATAACCGTGGCCGGTGCTTCAAGAGTCCTGACCATGGATCTTCACGCCCAGCAGATCCAGGGATTCTTCGACATCCCCGTGGATCACCTCTACGGGTCTCCCGTTATAGTTCCCTATCTAAAGGAGTATGCCGGGGACAATCTCGTGGTAGTGGCCACAGACTCAGGGGGGGTCAAGATGGCGCATGCCTATGCTGACATGCTCGGGGCGGGTCTTGCGGTGGTAGCCAAGCGCAGGCTTGACGCCACCAGCGTGGAATCCTCGCATCTTGTCGGGGAGGTCAAGGACAGGACATGCATCCTTGCGGACGACATGACGACAACGGCGGGCACGCTCGTGGCCGGGGCGAGACTGCTGAAGTCCAGCGGCGCGAAGGAGGTCTTCGCGGTTGTCACGCATTGCCTGCTGACCGATGACGGGAGGAAGAGGCTGCTTGACAGTCCGATAGCAAAACTTATCACAACAAACGCAGTCCCCGTAGAAGACGACTGCGGCGGGCGCATAAAGGTTCTCAGCATAGCCGATATAATGGCAAAGGCCATCCGATACATTCATGAGGGAGCTTCGGTGTCATCCCTTTTCAAGGTATAGCAACATCAATCATCTATTGTGAGGATTAGTTAAAATGACGGGCAAAAAGAGGAAAGTATTCAACGTCAAGATGCGCGGCAGTTCCGGCACGGCAGCGTCGAGAAGAGCAAGGAAAGAGGGATTCATACCGGCGGTGGTATATGGTCACGGCTCGGCTCCAAGGCATATCCTGGTGGGCTCGCGCGACTGGAGGACAATACACGGGAAGGAGATCCAGATAGTGGACTTGAAGCCCGAGGAAGGGGATGCGCTGACTGTGCTGATCAAGGACGAGCAGTACGACTATCTCAGCGGCACGACCAAGCATCTTGACTTCCTGGAGGTCAAGATGGACGAGGTCATCACGGCATTTGTCACAATACATACCCACGGCACCCCTGCGGGCTTGTCCCAAGGCGGCATACTCGACATACAGCTTCATGAGATCGAGGTCGAATGTACTCCTTCCACACTTCCTGACTCGATAGACTTGGACATCGCCGATCTCAAGCTCGACGATGCCGTGCTTGTCGGAGACATCGCGTTTCCGGAGGGAGTGAAAGCCCTTGTTGATCCAGATCAAACGGTGCTGCATATAATCCTGCCGCGGATGGAGAAGGAGCCCGAGGAAGAGGCTGTGGCCAGGGCACCCGAGGCAGGCGAGCCCGAACTTGTAGGAGGAGACAAGAAGGAGGAGGGCGAGGAGGAAGCGTCGGAATAGTTGAGCATTTCCAAGAACCGACACTGCCGCTGAGCTTATGGGAAACGGGTCTCAAGACAGGATAAGGCTGGTGGTCGGCCTGGGCAACCCCGGAAAGTCCTACGCCGCGACCAGGCACAACGCGGGCTTCATGGTCCTCGACAGGCTTTTCACTAGGCTCAGGGGCCGGTTCAAAAGCGGCCTGAGATGCAATGCTGAGCTATGGGAAGGCAATTGCAAAGGCTCGAGGCTTCTGCTGGCGAAGCCGCAGACCTACATGAACCTCAGCGGCGGGGCCGTGTCGAGGATTGCAAACGCGGCTGGGCTGGCACCCCGGGAGGTATTGGTCGTTTATGACGACATGGATATCCCTTTGGGGAAAATAAGGATACGTAAGGACGGAGGAGCCGGAGGGCACAACGGAGTCGAGTCTGTGATCGCCGGGCTCGGCTCTGCGGATTTCGCAAGAGTCCGTGTCGGAATCGGCAGGGGTGAGTGCCCCGACCAGTCAAGTCATGTGCTCAGAGACTTCGACGACGAGCATGACAAGGAGGTGTTCGGCTTGGCGCTTGAGACCGCCGCCGACGCCGTCAAGCTGGCTCTGTACCGCGGACTAGATGCAGCGATGAACGAATATAACGGCATAAGCCATGACAAGCGATAAGGAGGAAATGGTTTTGAAAAAGTACGAGACAGTGGTTATTCTTGACGAGAAGGCTGTCGGGGACGACGGCAACAACTTTCTAGAGGAGTTCGTCAAGACGCTCAAAGAGGAGTTCAAGGGCAAGGTGATCCAAGGCGTGAACCTTGGACGCAAGCAATTCGCCAGAGAGTTGAGGAAGAGGAAGACGGGCATCTATCTGGATGTGGTCTACGAACTCAAACCAGAGCTGGAAAGGGCGATCAGGGGAAAATATCGCCTTGACGAGCGTGTTTTGAGGCTTCAGTCCTTCAACTATGACCGCCCGGAGCAGACTAGGCCAGTAGAGGATTAACACCACAGATGGAGTAAGGGAGATTTTGACATGGCTTCATTCAACAAGGTTATTCTGATGGGCAATCTGACGAGGAATCCTGAGCTCAGGTATACTCCTGGAGGTTCTGCGGTGGCCGAGTTCGGCCTGGCGATGAACAGGAGGTACACGGTCAACGGGGAGCAGAAGGAGGAGACTTGTTTTGTTGACATCAACGTATGGGGGAAACAGGCGGAAACCGTTAACAGGTACCTCGAGAAGGGCAGCCCCGTTTTTGTAGAGGGGCGTCTGCAGCTTGACTCATGGGAGGACAAGACCACCGGGAGCCCGAGATCGAAGCTGCGTGTTGTCGGCGAGCGGGTGCAGTTTATCGGGAGCCCGAGGAGGGATGCCCCTGACGACGACAATACCCCTGCCTATTCTGATCAGGGGCGAGGTGCTTACTCCCAGAACAGAGGAGCCGCCGCACCCCCACAGGCAGGAGCCCAGCCGCGCCCTGCACAGATGCCAGGCCCGGCACCTGAAGAGGATGTGCATCCTCCGGAGCCACCTGAGGGCTCCTTCAACCCGGATGACTCGTCGGAGGACGATGTCCCGTTCTGACAGTGCCCGGATACAACAATATAATATGCTGATAGGAGAAAAAAATGCCGATCGACAAGAACCAACGTAAGAGGCGCAGGAAGATTCTGAGACCCAAGGTTTGCAAGTTCTGCGAAATTGGAGTGAAGTACATTGACTTCATGGATTTGGAGACTCTGCGCAAGTTTCAGACGGAGAAGGGCAAGATCCAGCCCAGAAGGATCACCGGGACTTGCACGGATCACCAGAAGATGCTCGCTTCAGCAGTGAAGAGGGCACGTGAGATCGGACTTGTTTTGTAAAAAAACGTCCCGTGCCCGGGTGCCGCGGATTTGTCAGGCTGTCTTTCCCGGGCGGTAAATCTAAATTCACAACAGGAGACTTTTAAAATGGCCCCGGAACTTATACTGCTGGAAGATGTCGAGGATCTCGGCGATGCCGGTGACAAGGTGAATGTAGCCCCAGGCTATGCACGGAACTATCTGCTGCCGAGAAATCTTGCTCAGAAGGTCACTCCCGGAGCGCTTCGAGTCATCGAGGCAAGGAAGGACAGGATTAATGCGAAACGCAAGGAGGAGCACGACAAGGCGATGACGCTCGCCGAGAAGATTTCCTCCACTGAATTGACTATCCCCATGCAGGCCGGCGATGACGAGAAGCTGTTCGGATCGGTCAACGCAATCATAATCAGGGACGCGCTCGCGGTTGAAGGAATCGAGATCGAGAGCCGCCGCGTGGTCCTTGAAGAGCCGATCAGGGAGCTTGGAATGTTCCACGTGCAGATAAAGCTGCCTCATGATGTCCCGGCGAGTCTGAAGGTGTGGGTTGTCAGAGCATAGGCAGGACTTTTTTTAGTGCTCCAGCGACTTCTTCCCTGACGGGATCAATATAAACTGTAAATACGGTACGGATCCATGGCGGATAACGAGCAGCCTCAGCAGAAGAGCAGGATTCCCGGGACAATAGACCAGGATCGGCCGCTGCCCAGCAACCACGAGGCGGAAGCCGCCGTCCTCGGCGCCATACTTTCCGAGCCGAAACCCTGCCTTGACCAGGCGATGGAGATCCTCGGCAACGCGGCAAATTTCTTTGACGATCCCAAGAGAGGCCGCAGGCAGGGCGATACCGCTCAGGCTGTCTTCCATAATTTCCGACACCAAAGAATTTACTCCTGCCTGTGCGAGCTGCATGCTGAAGGCGCACCGATAGACCTCATATCCCTTTCGCACACGCTTAAAACCAAAAAATGGCTCGACGAGATAGGCGGTCAGGACTACCTTCTCCAGCTTATGAGTTCTATCGCCACGACTGTCAACTTAGAGTCATGGTCCAAGCTCGTGAGAGATTGTGCCATAGTGCGCAATCTTATCGTAACCTGCGACCTGATCAGAGAGGACTGCCACAAGCCCAATGCCGACGCCTCAAACCTCCTTGGGGAAGTCCAGCGCAAGATCATGGACATCGGCTCGATGGAGGACAGGGCGGAGATAGTCGATTTAAAGTCCCTCATTGACAACAAGAACGGCAACAGCGCGTTCAAGTATCTGATGAAGCTGGCCGACAAGGACGAGTCCACCACCGGGGTGCCGACAAAATACGCCGACCTCGACAGGCTTATCATGGGGTTGAAGCCCGGCGAGATGTTCGTCCTGGCAGCAAGACCTTCCATCGGCAAGACCGCGTTCGCCCTCAACCTCGTCAGGAACATCACCATGGACTCGAAAAGACGGGCTGTCGGCTTCTTCAGCCTGGAGATGACCGCAGAACAGCTCTCCAGAAGACTCCTCTGCGCAGAATGCGGCTACTCTGAGCAAGACTTCTATGAGGGGCAGATATTGAACAATAAAATCAGCAAGATAACTGCAGCCGCCTCAAGGCTCTGCGAGGCGAAGGTCTACATAGATCCCACACCGGCGCTCAAGATCCGGGAGCTTCGCTCCAAAGCGCAAAGGATGAAAGCCCTCTATGGCATTCAGGTCATTTTCATTGACTATCTCCAGCTCATGAGAGCCGAGGTGAGAAGCGACAACCGCCAGGAGGAGGTCGCCGCGATATCCTCCGGGATCAAGGCGCTTGCGAAGGAGCTGAACCTGCCGGTGGTGGTACTAGCCCAGCTAAACCGCGAGGTCGAGAAAACTCAGGGCAAGCCTAGGCTGAGCCACCTCCGCGAGTCCGGAGCGATCGAGCAGGACGCCGACATCGTCGCCTTTCTCCACCGCGAGAGGGACACCAAGAAAGACAACTCCATAGAGGCCCAGACCAAGGGGCTCCCGGCTGAGCTGATCGTAGAGAAGAACAGAAACGGGAGGACCGGCCACGTAGACCTTCTATTCTTCCCAAGGCTCATGTGCTTCGAGAGCACAACCCGCTTCCACGATGTGGAGCCCATTGCCTGATCCCGCACTTAAACCTGAGCCAATTTACCCCCCGGATGTCATCTTTTGAATGAAACTAATACTCCGTCCCCACCTCCCCCTCCCTTCCATTCATGTTTTTGGGAGGGACGGGGGCCTCGCCGTCGGATCATGCGCCGCAGGCTCTGGAGTGCGCAACTTTTCCAGTTGCGCTTTGGCTTTTGAGTTTATTATCCTTGCCGCCGCGCATGCGGCGCCGAAGCCGTTGTCAATGTTGGTCACAGTCACGCCGCTGGCGCAACTGTTCAGCATGGACAGGAGGGCTGCGAGTCCTCCGAGGGAGGCGCCGTACCCGACGCTTGTGGGCACGGCGATGACGGGGCAGCTTACCAAGCCTCCGACGACGCTTGGGAGTGCGCCCTCCATGCCCGCGACCGCGATGACCACGTCGGCCTTTCTGAGCAGAGATGTCCTTGCGAGCAGCCTCCCGAGGCCCGCCACGCCGCAGTCGGGGATCATTTGGCATCCGCATCCGCAGGCGTCGAGGGTGTATTTTGCCTCCAGCGCCACTGGCATGTCGGTCGTCCCTGCTGCGGCGATGATCACCATGCCTTTTGCGGATTTCGCGGATTTTTTCCCCGGCAGGAGGAAAATGCCGGGCTGGGGGTCATGGATTGAGTCGGGGAACTCAGTTGCAAGTGCCTCTCCGGAAGCGAGGGATATCCTGGTTATCAGCACCGGCTCGCCGACGGCAGAAAGACGCTCGACAATTCCTCTCAACTGCCCGAGAGTCTTCCCCTGCCCAAATATGAATTCCGGCAAACCGCATCTCTTTCTTCTGGAAAGGTCGAGGTCAACATCGCCTTGGCATGGCTTCAAGTTCAGCTCTGAGAAAGCGACCAGCAGATCAATTTCCCCTCTCTCCAGGTCGGAGACTATCTCGGAGATGCTTCTCATTGGAGGTCAGACCTCCAGCATCCAGCCGTAGGTGTCGGGCGACTCGCCGCGCTGTATCGAGGTGATCGTGTCGTAGAGCTTCTGCAGAATCTTGCCGCAGCTATGCCCGTCGCCGTACTTGTACACCTTGCCGCCGTGTACCAGCTTGTGTATCGGGGTTATGACCACCGCCGTGCCGCAGGCGCCGACCTCGGAGAACTCCGGAAGCTCGTCCAGATGCACAGGCCGCTTCTGCACATCCATGCCTTCGTCTTTGGCAAGGATCATCAGCGAGTCGTTCGTTATGCTCGGAAGCACCGATGCCGAATCCGGCGTGACATATACGTCGTCACCCTTTATCCCCACGAAGTTGCTTGTGCCGAACTCCTCGATGAAATTGTGGGTGGCGGCATCAAGATAAAGACTGATGGGGTAGCCAAGGTCTCTCGCGAACTTCGAGGGCTTGAGGCTGGTGCCGTAGTTTCCGGCGACTTTGACGTGTCCTGAGCCCATCGGCGCGGTGCGGTCGAAGTTTTCCATTATCATGGCGTTGACAGGGGTTATCCCCTCCTTGTAGTACGCGCCGACCGGGATAGACAGGAAAATCAGCTCGTATGAGTCGCTTGGCGAAACCCCCAGGCGCGGGGATGTGCCGATCAGCACCGGGCGGATATACAGCGCGCCGCCAGTGCCGTGAGGGGGTATATAGTCGCGGTTTTCTCCGACAACCTTCCTGACCGCATCAATGAAGAGTTCCTCCGGGACCGCCGGCCCGAGGAGATATTCCGAGCTGGACGAAAGGCGCCTGGCGTTTTCCCCCGGACGGAAAACCCGGACAATCCCGTCCTTGCAGGCGAAGGCCTTCAGCCCCTCGAAGCATGCCTGCCCGTAGTGTATGCAGGTGGCCGCGATGTGCAAGGGGATATGCTGGTCCTCATGGACACGGCCTTGACCCCATCTGCCGTCGGCAAAAGTGTACCTTACGTTTGCCTTGGTCGGTAGATACTCGAATTTCAGTTTGTTCCAGTCAATGTTGAGCATAGCGCTGTTTCCAGATAATCATTCATCAAACATCTTTTCCTGCCCTGGCAAAACCCGGGGGCGTAAGTATATTACCTCAACCCGCAGAATCAAACCTAATCCTCCAAAATCACCCGATTATCTGAAAAATTCCCGCCCTTTTCATTTGCAGGCTTGTAATTCCTGTCTTTGCAGATAAGTTTATGCCTTGCGGGTATTTTCGTTTCGTGGCTGAATGTTTCAATCTATAGGTTTAATCAAGGAAAAAACTCATGAAGGCAGCTCGGTTAAGGCTTCTGGCGGCGGCGTTTTCGGTGCTGGTGCTTGCTTCGGCTTGCAGCACAGTCAAGGATTTCTTCGGATGGGGCGATGCGCCAGAAGATCCGGCAAGTATTGACTTCGTGGGCGACCCGGAGTTCGTCCCCGGCGACTGGAGCGAACCGGGAATGGGAATTTCTACCTCGGGGGAATGGGCGCCAATTCCCGGCATAAACTTGCCTACGATTTACTTCTCCTACGACAGAGATGCCATCGGCACGAGCGAGCGGATGAAGCTGGATCAAGTCGCCTCTTATCTGAAGTCCAATGCGGGTATCGGGCTTATCATCGAGGGGCACTGCGACGACCGCGGGAGTGTCGAGTACAACAGATCCTTGGGTGAAAGACGTGCTCTTTCAGTGAAGGACTATCTGGTTGGCAACGGCATAGAGCAGAGCCGCATCCAGACCATAAGCTATGGCGAGGAGAAGCCCGCCGTCACCGGGAGCGGGGAGGCCGTTTGGTCTAAAAACCGCAGGGCCGAGCTGGTCGCGGCGAGAAGGTGAAAAGAGATATAACCTTAACGTGTTATATACAAATATGTTAACTGTCATTTTTGAGATTTAACTGCTTCATTTAGGGTAATCGGTGACGGACTACCCGCGTTCCGGCGTGAAACGCAATAGGATCGCAAGCCCTATGGCTGGAACCAAATCAAAGCGCAACTAAAAGTAGTTGCGCACTCCAGAGCCTGCGGCGCATAATCCGACGGCAATGCCTTCTTTTGGACTGCGGTGCTGCCGCTTCAACTTCCCGGAGGCAGGGAAATATGAATGTCCAGAGAGCCCAGGGCCTCCTTCACGGAGGCTATGTCCGGCTTGATCATCCGCGGCTTGTTGGCGAATCTTCCCTCGATGCCCTTGTCTCTGAGGGTGTCCTGGTGGTAGCCTATGACGGCATCGGGATCCTTGAGGATGTTTCCTGTGAGTATGCCCACGACACTGCTCGAGGGGTCTATCACCCCTGCCATTGCGAGTTTTCTGGCTCCTGCGACGGTGCAGCATGATGCCGGCTCGGCCCCTATGCCTGCGAGGTCAACCATGGCCTTCGCGTCCATTATCTCCTGCTCGGTGACATCCTCGACCACCCCGTTGCTCCATTGCAGGCCCCTGATTGACTTCTTCCACGACACAGGGTTCCCGATCTTTATTGCTGTGGCGATCGTATCGGGATTCTTGACCGGCGCGAATGGTGATTTGTTTTTCCACATGGCGTACAGGGGGTTCGCCCCGCTGGCCTGGATCACCGCTATACGTGGGATTTTGTCAATTATACCCAGAGAGTGAAGCTCCTCCAGGCCCTTGCTCAAAGCGCTGTTGTTTCCCAGGTTGCCCCCCGGGATGACAAACCAGTCCGGGACCTGCCAGTCCAACTGTTGGAGCACCTCGAACACTATGGCCTTCTGCCCCTCTATCCTGAAGGGGTTGATCGAGTTCAGAAGATATATGCCCATGCTGGCGCAGACTTCCTGGACGAGCGTCATGGCGTCGTCGAAGTTGCCCTCTATCTGCAGGGTGAGTCCTCCGTAGGCAAGTGCCTGCGCGAGTTTCCCGTATGCTATCTTGCCAGAGGGGATGAATATTATCGAAGGGCATCCGCAGGTGGAGGCGTATGCCGCCATGCTTGCGCTGGTGTTGCCCGTGCTGGCGCAGGCGACGATCTTTGCGCCATACATCCTGGCGGCGGTCATGCCGCAGGTCATGCCCCTGTCCTTGAAACTCCCTGTGGGATTCTCCCCCTCATGCTTGAGAAGCATGTTCTTCAGCCCCGCGTACTCCCCGGCCTTGCCGGCGGGATACATGCGCGTGTTCCCCTCCTGCTTGGTGACTATCATGTCGTCCGGCGCAACGAGTATCAGCTCTCTGTACCTCCATACCCCGGAGGAGTTGACCCCCGACTTCAGCCGCCATCTCTTCTCCCATTCAATCACAAGCTTTTTGCCGTCGAGCTTCGAAAGGTCCCTCCGTATGTCCAGGCACCCCCCGCAGCGGCAGGTGTAGCGCATCTCCTCCGTCGAGAAAGTCTCGCCGCACATCACGCATTCCAGCCAAGTTTCCATGCTTCCTGTCATAGTCCTACCTTGTCGAAAGTCTCCAAATAAAAAATGCACCGCCAACCTGGTACAGCACGTTGGGTATCCAAAGAAGCACCTGCGGATGCCAGTCCGGATACATGTAGAATGCGTCGAACACCATTATCGAGATGAAATATACCCCGGCAAGCCCTACGCTTATTATCAGCCCGATTGAAGTCTCGCGCCTGGATGTCCTGATCGCCAGAGGCATTCCCAGCAGGAGGAATGCTATCGGAGCAAGGCCCAGCGCAAGTTGCTGGTTCAGCTTCAGCTCGAGCCGGATGGTCGGCATGCCCCGCTTCCTGAACATTATTATCCTCCCGAATATCTCCTTGTAGGTCAGCTCACTCACGCTTTTGGCGATCCTTATGTCGTTCGCCTGCTTACCATAGTCCAGACTCAACTCGAATTTCTCAGTGAATGTGCGTTGCGGCTGGTTCCTGTCCTCTTCATACTGGACTATGGAGGCATCGAAAAGCTCAATCCTCATGAACTGCTCCTCGTCGTCGAGCACGATCTGCCCTGACGACGCGGTCACGTCCTTGTTGAGCCTGCCGGTTTTCTTCGCAAACTGGAATATCTGCACATCCTTAATCGTGTTGTCGTGCGATGTGTTGCCGATGAATATGTTGTTGCCCTGGTACTCGATCCATGCACCGGGCTCGATGATCGAGAGAGGTCTGGTCACTGCAATTGACCTGAGTATGTCCTTGGCCCTTCCCGCGTATTTCGGCCCCATGACGAGCTGGAGATAGAGGCACAGGCAGGATAGGGTGAAGGCAAGGATCATCAACGGGGAGATGATCTGCAGGATGGATATGCCGCATGCCCTCATTGCGGTGATCTCGTTGTTGGCCGAAAGCCTGCCGAACACGAGCATGGTGGCCACAAGCATGCCTACGGGGATTGTTATGGAAAGCGAATATGGCAAAAAATGCGCCAGGGCCAGCAGGGCGTCTGAGATCGGCACGCCTCGCGATATGGCCTCGAATATCCTTAGCGTCCGGGCTCCCATCACCCCGAAGACGACGATGATGTTCGCGACAATCAGTGTCAGGATAAAATTTTTAGTGACATACCAATTCAAGATTTTCATGCGGCCTACTGTAGCACCAGGTCTTGATTAAACAAGCCAGCCGAACTGAATTATTTGATCGGCGGGGGACAGCAATTCCCAAGTCGCACTTGATCGTGGCGCGGTCTTCCTAAAGTAGCGGGAGCATCCTGCTTCCGTGAGATACTCGGCTCAACCCCGTTCAGGAAGATGACCGCCAGGGTTGCCGAGGACATCGAGTTCTGCCGCGACTGCGCAATTCGCAATTTCTGTGGCGTCCCCTGTCCGGCGGAGGCGCACACCATGAACGGCAGCCTCTCCGCAAGAGGGGCTTTCTGCGAGCTCTATGAGGAGCAGGTGCGCTATGCCTTCAGGCAGATAGCCGAAGGTGTGCACGAGGACTTCCTTTTGAGTTGTTGTCAGTACTAATTTCTCACTTTCTTGAATTTCAAACTTCAAGAAGTAGATTAACCCAGAGGAAAGAAAGGGATGATATATGAATATAGAGATATTGCGGGCGTTTTTCGGGTGGTGCACTGTGATAAACACGGCTTCCATGCTGCTTTCAGTTGCAATCTGCGTGCTGGGGAGAGATGCCGTCTATAGAATGCACAGCCGGATGTTCCCGATCTCACGCGAGGCCTTCAATACGGCAATCTACTGCTTTATCGGCGGTATGAAAATAATTATTTTAGTGTTCAACCTGGCCCCCTATCTGGCCCTTGTCATCATCAGCTAGGTGGAGGCGGATTGCGCAGTGTCTCGACTTGCGCAGTGCGTCCGACTGGTGCCGTCTAGCCCAAGTTTCGCACTAAAAAAAACAGAAAAGGATTTGCAGCATTTATGCGGCGGCGGCGAGCGTCCTCTGGTGGTGCTGGACGGTGGCATCGCCAGCGCCGGGAATCTGGAGTATCTGAAAGAACACGGTTTCGATTATGTGGTCAACGGCAAACGTACCACACGGCGGCGGTTCTCCGCTGACTTCCTCGAGATCGAACGATTCCACACAGAAGAAATATAGCATCTCGTTTGTGTATTTCTTTTGACTTTTGCTTGCAAAGTAGGTGAAAGGGGGTAATTTCCGAGCTATAGGCTGGATTTGTCTCAGGCTGGCGGCTGTTTCCCTGGTTGTCTTTGGTTTCCCGGGGCATGGCCGGAGCGTGGACACATGTTATTTTAAATTTTAGCATCAACAATTTTTCAGGAGGAAAAATGGCTATCAGCTATCGTGATCTGGGTCTCGTGAACACCCGTGAGATGTTTGCCAAGGCGATGAAGGGGAAGTATGCCGTGCCGGCGTACAATTTCAACAACATGGAGCAGTTGCAGGCCATCATCTCCGCTTGCGTGGAGACAGAGTCTCCGGTGATTCTGCAGATATCCAAGGGTGCGCGCGAGTATGCCAACCAGACGCTTCTGCGCTATCTGGCCCAGGGCGCGGTGGAGTACGCCAGGGAAATAGGAAAAGGGAAGCTCATACCCATAGCCGTGCATCTGGACCACGGCTCCGACTTCGAGATATGCAAGAGCTGCATCGAGTACGGGTTCTCGTCGGTCATGATTGATGGCTCCCACCACTCGTTCGAAAAGAACATCGAGGAGACCAAGAAGGTAGTGGAGTACGCCCACAAGTACGATGTCACTGTCGAGGGCGAGCTCGGTGTGCTTGCCGGCAAGGAGGACGATGTAGAGGCCGCTGAGCACATCTACACTCAGCCCGACGAGGTCGAGGAGTTCGTCTCCAAGACCAATGTGGACAGCCTTGCGATTGCTATCGGCACGTCGCACGGTGCATTCAAGTTCAAACCCGGCACCGACCCGAAGATACGTCTCGACATCCTTGCCGAGATCGAGAAGCGCATACCCGGGTTCACGATAGTCCTGCACGGCTCGTCATCCGTCCCGGCGGAACTAGTGGCGACAATAAACAAATTTGGCGGACAGCTCAAGGATGCAATCGGCATCGGAGAGGACCAGCTCCGCGAAGCCGCCAAATCCGCCGTATGCAAGATCAATATAGACTCTGACGGACGCCTGGCCATGACCGCAGCCATCCGCAAGACCTTCGCCGAGAAGCCTTCCGAGTTCGACCCGAGGAAATACCTCGGCCCCGCACGTGACGCCCTCAAGGACTTGTACAAACACAAGAACATCATGGTCCTCGGCTCGGCAGGACACGCCTTCGACTGATTCCTGCCGCTGCCCAGCAAGGCTGTTAAGTAGCGTACAAATCCAGCATAGGTGTCCCGCATTTGCAGAGCCTCCGAGCATGCAAGATTCAAGAGGGACGGAGTAGTATGCTTTGCGCATTCGTAGGCGCTTCGATGGCGTGTGTCTCAGTTATGCAGGCTTCTTGGGCTACTGGTATGATCCAGGGGTATGCCCGGTTGTCCTGCGGAATATTCGGCGGAAGTAGAATTCCTCGCGGAAACCGAGTTGTGAGGCGACGTCCTTGACTGGGATTCGCGACGCCAGCAGCTCCTTTGCCCTCGCCATCTTGGCGGTAAGTATGAACTCCTTGGGTCTTATCTCGGCCCAGGCTGCGGCCACGGAATCCGCCCCGCCACAGACGAGTGGAGCTTCGGGATGGGAAATCCCCAAACCGGCAATCTTGGCCGCCTCGGGGCCGCCCCATACCACCCATCTGCTCTCCCATCTCGTGTGAGGATGGTAACTGGCTGGAACTTCGGGATGCAACATCAACGCGTCACCCCTCACTACCTCAATCTCCCCCGTCGGCGGGGAGAAAAAACTCCCTGAACCGTCCATGATGCATACGGCGGCGAACAAACCGAGCTGGCGCAACTTTTGCGGAGCGGCTGAACGGACTTCCGTGCCAGCGCCCACACGGTCAACCCAGAGACCCAGTTCTCGCTCGCGGCGAGTGGGAGTGCGGAACCTCTCGGAACCAACCACGCTAAACCCTTCAATTTTCGAAAAGTGCATAATTTTGTCTTTTTATTATATATTATTCTTTGTTGAAACAGTCATGCAAGTATTTATAATAGTATCTGAGGACAGAATTGCAACGGAGAAAAAATAAAAGGAGAACTCATGAATCAGCGGCAAAGGTATCTTGAGACGGTGTTGTTTGGCAATCCCGACCGTATTCCCTTTGACCCGGGCGGCGGTCGGAAGTCCACACTTGAGGCGTGGCACTCGCAAGGGCTGCCGAAGCACATCCGCCCCGGGGATATCACCGTATACGCCTATCGTCAGGCCGGGGGGACTCTGGAGCTTCCCAAAGGCGGCCCCGGCTTCCCGGTTGTCGAGAGGATGATCCCGGAGTTCGAGGAAAAGGTGGTCGAGCGCAAAGAAGACTCGCAGATCGTGCAGGATTGGAAGGGCAATGTTTGCGAGATCGGACTCGAGTTCGATGTCACATACTTGCGCAACGCCATTGATTTTGTCACTCGCCGCTGGATCAAATGCCCGGTGGAGTCTCATGAGGACTGGAGGGATATGCGCCGTCGCTACGAGGCCGGGGACAACGCGAGATTCCCCAAGGACGCGGAGCAACTTGGCAAGACGCTGGCAGGACGCGACTGGCCAGTGACCATACACGTCTCAGGCCCGTACTGGCAACTGCGCGAGTGGTGCGGGTTCGAGGGGCTCTCGATGATGTTCTACGACAACCCCGCGCTGGTTGAGGAGATGCTCGAGTTCTGGTGCGAATTCATCGCCACCCTGCTAGAGAAGACATTAGGATTCGTCGCCCCTGACGAGTTCCATATCTCCGAGGATATGGCATACAAGGGATACTCGATGCTCTCGCCGGAGATGGTCAGGCGTTTTCTGCTACCAGTGTGGCGGCGCTGGGGCGAGATCGTCAGAAAGGCAGGCGTGCCGGTCTACGCCTGCGACTCCGACGGATTCGTCGGAGAGCTGATACCCCTGTGGATAGAGGCAGACATGAACGCCTGCGACCCCGTCGAGGTCGCCGCAGGAAACGACATCAACGAGTTCAGGAAAACGTTCGGGCATGAGATGGCATACCGTGGTGGCGTAGACAAACGCGAGATCGCCAAAGGCGGCAGACACATCGAGAAAGAGATCCAACGGATAATGCCGGTCATCCAGGACGGCGGATACATGCCATCCTGCGACCACGGCGTGCCGTCAGACGTCTCCTGGCCGAACTTCATCCATTACGTCCGGCTGCTCGCACAGGCAACAGGATGGCTTTGAAATCAGCCTCCGAGCATAGGTCATAGAATATCAAGGAGTGGCGAGGGAAAAAGGGACGGGGGGAAAAGGGACGGAGTATTATTCCCCCTCGGTCGAATCCACCCGAAACCCACGCTGAAGCTGTGAACTCCGACAGGTGGAAAAGCTCCGCGATACTATCTAAATTATCGAAATTATCGCCCAATCTCAGTCTCTCCGTTTCTCCCATCTCCCCAATGAAACTAATGCAGAGCAAGAGCGAACGTATTATATCAGATCAGGATGTCGAGTTCAAAAAGTTTGCCGGGCTCAGCCTGAGACGTATCGTGTTCTACGACAGGGACAAGGATGAGCATGTCGAGATACTTACAAACAACTTCACCTTGGCGGCTGACACGATCGGCAAGCTTTACCGCTGCGTTCGCTGGACGCTGTCCATCTTGCCACATGCGTGGAGCACCTTCTTCATCCCTTGCTGACTTTGGACAAAGTCATACTGGCGGCGGCGGCACAGCTCAGGCTCCCCGTGTTCGACGCTTTTTCTTAATGCCGTTTGCGAAATCCGCAGATTGAGTTAAGTTCCCTGAGAGGCATTAGTGCTTGAAGTAAGAGGGATACTTGGGTGTGTCAGGGGTTGCTACGAGGAGTGTTTGTCTATGGTTAGAGCGTTTGTTTTGAGGTTGAGGATACTTCTTTTGCCGTTTGCGGCGTTGATGGTTCTGTCGGCGTGCGAGACGGTTCCGATATCGGGGCGCAGCAGGCTGCTTCTAACGTCCATGGATGAGGAGAACCAGCTTGGGGACCAGGCGTGGGCTGAGATACTCAAGCGCGAGCGGCTGAGCACTAATTTCCAGTATGCCACTGCTGTGGAGAGGGTTGGGAGGAATATAGCTGAGGTGGCGGAGATGGCGGGCTTCAAATGGGAGTTCCGGACCTTCGAGTCCCAGGAGGCTAACGCTTTCTGCCTGCCGGGTGGGAAGGTGGCGGTATACACCGGCATCTTCAAGTTCATAGACAACGACGCGGAGCTTGCCTCTGTGGTTGGTCACGAGGTGGCCCACGCGGTAGCCCGGCATGGGGGCGAGAGGCTTTCGCATGAATATATGCGGGTGATCGGGCAAACGATTCTGGAGAGCGCGACGGATGAGAAGTACCGGGAGCTGGCCGTGACAATCTACGGCGGCGCGACGGCGTTGGGCGTCATGCTGCCCTACAGCAGGGAGCACGAGTACGAGGCCGACCATATCGGCATGATACTGATGTCCAAGGCGGGTTACAATCCGCGCTATGCATTGAGCTTCTGGGAGAAGTTCTCCCAGGCATCGCAGGTGGGTGGCATAGGTGAATATTTCTCGACCCATCCGGTGGGTGAGAAACGTGTGGAGAACATGCGCCTCCTGCTACCCGAGACGCTCAACCTCTACGACAACGCAAAGACGCACCATGACACCGGTGTGGTGTACAAGAAATGATATATGGTGTACTACATGCTGGGTCGGGAAAAACAAACCTGCGCTCTTGCCTGGCGGGAGTCTTTCTTCAGATGGCTATGACTATGGAGCCAGTTTCAAAACTCCGCGTGAACCGCGTTGGGAGCGCAGGCGCGGCAGGCGGTGCGGCGAAATGGCTGGTGCATACCATCAACTGCCTGTGCCCGCCATTTCGCCGTGGCGAATGCCGTGCCTCCGCCCCAACCCCTTGGGCGGCAGGCTATTTTGGTGTCACCTACTACCTTGACTCGGTCTCCTGGGACAAGATACTTCTCAGAGGAAGTCAGACATTTGTTGGCGGCATCAAACTCGAGGATCCAGGGATTCTGCTCCCGTCGGGCGCCGAGGAACTGCCCAAAGACCCTGCGGAACTCGCGATGATGAAGTTTTTCCGCCCTGCAGCTTCGATTAGGGGGAGATGCAAATGATTCAATGGATAAGGATCAGGAACCTTGCGCTTGTGGAGAGCTGTGAGATTGACTTTGGCGCGGGATTCAACGTGATAACCGGCGAGACCGGCGCGGGTAAGTCCGTCCTTGTCGGTGCAGTGTCCTTGCTCCTCGGTGAGCGCGCGCCGAAGAACGTCCTGCGGGCCGGAACTGACAAATGCGAGATATCGGCTGGAATCGCTCTCGAGGGCAACCCAGGAACGGCTGTAGCGGAGTTCCTCGATAAAAATTCCGTCCAGAACGACGGCGAGCTGCTTCTCAAAAGGGTCATCACCCCGTCGGACTCGAGGAACTTCATAAACGACTCCCCCGTAACACTAAACACGCTCAAGCAACTTGGCGACCTTTTGATTGACATCCACGGCCCGCACGAGCACCAGTCGCTGCTCAGGAACTCGGCGCAGCTTGACATCCTGGACAGTTTCGGCGGGCTTGGGAAGCTCGGGGAAGAGACACAGTGCTGCTGGAGGGCACTTGTGCAAGCGAAGGCGGATCTGGATGCCCTCGAGAACAACCTGCCGTCCGCCGCCGAGGCAGAGTATCTCAGATCCGTCGTAGCCTCAATTGACTCCGCCGCCCCACAGCCCAACGAGGATGCCGAGGTCGGCGAGATGCACAAGATGGCAGCCCACGCCAAGGATATACTTGAATACTCGCGTATAGCTTCGCAGACGCTCAGCGAGGACGACGACAGCATCATAAACCGCCTTGCTGAATTGCGGCGCGGGTTGGTCCAGTTGGGCAAGCTGGAGATCGAGGAGATTGACCAGTTCAAGTCACGCTGTGACAATTTGGTGGAGAACTGCCGCGAGCTGGCCTTGGACATCGAGCGTTTCTGCGGCAGGACAGACCTTGACGAGGCTCGCTTCATCGAGCTCGAGGAGAGGCTGGCGACATTGCAATCGCTGAAGCACAAGTACGGCCCGTCGCTTGAGGATGTGTTTAAGACAGCCGATAACGCAGGTGCGAAGCTGGCCGAGCTGGACAATTTCTCCGAGCTTCGCGAATCTCTTCTGAAGAGGCGCTGCGACGCGGGGAAGGCGCTCGAGGCAGCGGCGGCAAAGCTCTCCGAAAAACGAAAAGGCATAGCCACCAGGCTGTCTTTGGAAGTCGGCAAAACCCTGAGGACGCTAGGGTTCCTGAAGGCAGACTTCAAGATAGAGTTCGCCAAGGTGGATACCGGTGAACGTGGCTTCGACTCTGTCGAGTTCATGTTCTCCGCGAATCCTGGGGAGGGGCTCAGTCCACTGCGCAAGGTCGCCAGCAGCGGGGAGATATCCAGGGTCATGCTGGCGCTAAAGGCCGTGCTGGCCGCGGCGGACTCGATCCCAGTCCTGGTCTTCGACGAGATTGATGTGAACATCGGCGGTGAGACGGCTGCGGCGGTGGGCCGCGAGCTACGAAAGCTAGGGAAATCGCACCAGCTCCTATGCATATCACATCTGCCCCAGGTCGCCGCCGCCGCGGAAATGCACTTCAAGGTGGAGAAGAGCGTGCAAGGCGGCAGGACATTCGCAACAGTTGCGAGACTTGCAAAAAAGGAGAGGGCGCTGGAGATCGCCCGAATGCTCGGAGGTGGCAAGGCCGCGGAAATACATGCCGCCGAACTATTGAAGTCAATGGCATGAATATCGCCTAAAAAAACAAGCCATCTGCGAAATTCGCAGACAGCACATGGAACTTTGCCCTCTGTCAAGTGTCAAAAACTCAGGGCATGATTTGATAAAGTTGACAAGCTTATGGAATTCGAAAACGTATGGTCTCTGCTGAGCCTGGCACTGATAGTGCCTGTTTTCGCCCTGCTCGTATACTACGTTTCGGTCAGGAAAAAAAACTTGCTAACCTCAATATTCGGCGGGAACCCCGACGAGCATCAGGTCACCACCCTTTCAAAGGGGAGGCGCTATCTGCGGGTGTGGCTGCTTTTCTGCGCGATATGCCTGCTTGTCGTAGCGATGGCAAGGCCGAGATGGGGCTGGCAGATTCTTCCATTCTCGGGACAGGGCAGGGATCTGATGGTCTTGCTGGACGTGTCCAAGAGCATGCTCTCCGAAGATGTTAAGCCCAGCCGTCTTCAACATGCCAAGCTTTTGCTGAGGGAGCTTGTGAAGGAATGCCCGGGCGACCGCTTCGGGTTGATCGCGTTCGCAGGGTCCGCATTCCTCGAGTGCCCCCTCACGATTGACAAGACCAGCTTCATGCACACACTGGACGAGCTGAACACGGACAGCATCCCTTTGGGGGGAACTAACATCGAGCAGGCGCTACGTGTTGCGCTGACTGCGTTCGAGGGTGCCGAGGGGAGCCATAGGGCGATAATACTTGTGACCGACGGCGACGAGCTGGACGGGGATTCCCGAAAGTCCCTTGACAGGCTGAGGGTGATGAAGATTCCGATATTTGTTGTTGGCATAGGAGATCCCGACGGCGATGGGTTGATAAAAATCCGAGGCGACGACGGCAGGACGGCCCTGTTGCGCGATTCCGCTGGCGAGCTGGTCGTGAGCAGGCTCAACGAGCCTCTCCTCAGGGCGCTGGCAATGTCTGTCGAGGGCGGGATATACGCTCGTTCAACAGAGACTTCGCCCGAGCTACAGCCGGTGCTTCAGAAAGTCAGGAACCTTGTCCCAAGGGAGCTTGAGAAAGGTCACAACAAGAGGCCGATAGAGAGGTTTCACTATCCGCTTCTTGCGGCGGTGCTTCTGCTGCTTGTCCGTATAGGCATAGGGGAGAGGAGGAATGGAGTTCCCAGACTCAGGGCGGCAGGCGAAACGAAAACTCTGGCGCTGATGGTGTTTCTTGCCGTGTTCCTCGACGGCTTCCTCGGTGGCGGCATGGCATTTTGCTCCGGGGGACTAGAACTCGGGGGAGAGATCCACCCCGAACCGGCTGTCAGAGAACAAACAAAAGGGTCAGCTGTAGATATCTACAATGAGGGCCTCAGGCTTCATCGCGAAGGAGACACGGCAGAGGCCGCCGAGCTATACAACAGGGCAGTGAACATGTCTGCCGACATGCCCGAGGTAAGGGGGAAGTCCTTCCAGAATCTTGGTGTGATATCACACACTGTCGGCCGAGAGGAGATGATGGGGAATCCAGACAAGGCCCTTAAGGTATTCGACAGGACAGAGGAGCTGTACCGTGAGGCCATGCGCTCTGACACCAGCCTCAAAAATGTGATCCTGAACCAGCAGAAACTTCTCCACGACCGCGCCCTGGCCAAGGAAATCAAACAAATGCAGCAGGACATGAAGGACAAGCAGCAGAACGCGGTTGACAAGACACAGCAGGCAATGCAGCAGCAACAGAAGGAAAACCAACAAAAGGACGAACAACAGAAGGAACAGCAGCGCCGGGATACAAAGGAAAAGCTGGAGCAGGCGGCAGATGCCGTCCAGGAGCTCCAGGAGGAGGCGAAAAAACAGCAGGACAAGGAGATCGAGCAAAGCTCCACCAAGGCTCTCGAGCAGCTCGAGCAGGCCATGAGCGAGCACGGCGATGGTAAGGGCGAAAAGTCAGCGGATCATATCAAGAACGCCCTGGACCACCTCGGTGCCTCCGAAAAGAAAGACGACGATAAGGATAGCGAAAGCCAAAACGAAAAGGGGGAGGACAAGGACAAGCCCGAGCAGCAGGAGTATCGTGAGCTGCCCCAAGACAGGCGCCCTGATAAAGATACTCGCGAAACCGATGCGGAAGCCTCCCCGGAGGAGAGCGAGATAGACCCCGCACAGGCAGAGGCTCTCCTCGAACTCATGGCCGACGAGGAAAAAGACCTCCGTGACGCACTCAAAGAACGTGAGAAAAAATCCACCAGGACAAAAAAAAACCTGAGGGACTGGTAGAATCTGCACTCCAATCTATCGAAGAGCGGGTACAGAGCCCCGCGTTCCCAGGCAGCCCCTCGTCTCGATCAGCGTTCTTCTCTTCCTCCTCAC
This sequence comes from uncultured Victivallales bacterium, assembly GCA_964486565.1. Lineage (GTDB taxonomy): Bacteria > Verrucomicrobiota > Lentisphaeria > Victivallales > JAADHT01 > JAFGFR01. Next base: position 13,993 of record CAZANS010000001.1, on the reverse strand, counting down.
CCGTAATCGTCAACCTTCAAGCTTGGCACGTATCGCAGACCAGTCCTTGCCGCCGCTCCCAAAGTGCGCCAAGCTGCCGCTTCTCGATGTTGTCCGCTAATCCCAGTCGCGCGTATTCTTGTACTCGACCACCAAGACACGGCAAGCTGTTTTCAAGTTTCAAGTGCAACTTGGTGTTAATTTATTCTCTTGGCGTTTTATAGTTCAATGATTTTTTGTGTTTTTTCTTCTTGCATTAGATATTCTATGGTGTATCTTTCTCTCATTGTAAATTGTGTATATTTTTTACACATAGCAACTCCAGTTGTCAGTGATTAATTTTGTTCAATTAATAAAGATATACCAATTGACAATATTAATCAACTACATAAAGTTGCACTTCGCTCTTGAATGTAGCTCCCATCGAGCAGCCGTTAGATTAGGATGTCGGCTCAAGAGGCTCGGGCCGGGCGGCCAAGAGGCTGGAATTGAAATGCAAGACAAGGTATGTTTTAATGACCCGCGACACCATCACATTGTTTGACGATATCGTCACGACCCTTCAGATAGAGGGCGAGTCTGCGAAATTCGCAGATTTGTCGTCTGGAGCCATGTCGGAGTTCTTTTCCGGTCCGGCTACGTCCGCCAGGGGCACCGACACCCGGAAGGGGAGGCCCGCCATCCTGCTGTCCGGCTCGAAAAACCCGCCTGTGCCGAAACTTGAGGCATCCATTGCAGCGACCCCGATGCCGGATCTGTCATCCATGGATATGCAGACACTGCGCCAGGTCGCTGTGAAGTGCACCCGATGCCCCTTGCACAATGGAAGGAAGTACGTTGTCTTCGGCTGCGGTCAGGCTCCGGCGGAGCTGATGTTCATAGGCGAGGCTCCCGGGAGCGAGGATGACAACCAGGGCGTGCCCTTCGTCGGTGCCGCCGGACAGCTCCTCACCAAGATGATCGGCTCGATGCAGTTCCAGCGCTCGGATGTCTACATCGCCAATATCGTCAAGTGCAGACCGCCTGGGAACAGAGTGCCGGAAGACTCCGAGGCCAAGACCTGCATGCCCTTCCTCAAGCGCCAGATCGAGATCGTTTCCCCCAAGGTCATCGTCCTCCTGGGCGCAGTCCCCTTAAAGCATATCCTCAACAAGGCCGGGATCACAGGCCTCCGGGGCAGATGGGACTCCTACCAAGGGATCAAAGTCATGCCAACCTTCCATCCGGCGTATCTCCTCAGAAACCAGGATGCCAAGAAACTCGTCTGGGAAGACCTCCAGAAAGTCATGCAGTACTTCGGCAAAGTCCACAAGCCCGTCAAGAAAAGAACCGCCTGAGGCAGGCAAGCATCACTCACCTCCCCCTGTTCCACCTCCAGTGCCGTAGCGCCGACCCCGCAAAGAGGCCACACAATTGCCCTACAGCAGAAAAAAACCGAAAAAACTTTAAACTTTGCCTTGCAAAGTACTTTTTAGATGTCATATTATCCTTAGTTTTTGCGGTAAAGCTGGATGTTGAGTTGGATATTTCATGGGGATTTGTTTATGATAGCGAGTCATGTTCATGATGCCTTGGATCAGGTGAGGCGTCTTCAGTCTCTGGTGATGGAGCGCAAGAATTTCCGGGGATATTCGGGTAGGGGGCGGATATTTGGTGGTCTTGCGGCTTTGTGCGGTGCGGTGGTGATGTCGTTGCCTGGTGTGCTGGCTGCTTCGGACAATGCCCGGCTTGCTGGTTGGGGTGTGGTGCTGGCGTTGGGGCTTTTGTTGAATTACGGTTCATTGATCCACTGGTTTTTGTACAGTCCCGAGGCTCGGCGGAGTCTGGACAGGCTTGTCCCGGCGTTTGATGCGCTGCCGGCCTTGGGGATGGGGGGCGGTGTTTTCAGTGTCGTTGATTCTTCACGGTCAAACTATTCTGCTTCCCGGGATGTGGATGGGATTGTATGGTTTGGTGCATGTGCCCTACCGCAACAATCTTCCTGGAGCCAATTATCTTGTTGGCGTGTTCTACATGGCCTGCGGGGCTTTTTTTCTTGTTTTCCCGCAGCCCTTTGCGAATGCTTGGCCGATGGGGCTGGTATTTTTTGTGGGTGAGACGGTCGGGGGGATGATTCTTCTGAGGGAAAATGGCAGAGAAGGGAATTGAGGTGATAAAATAGTGATTAAGCAAGACAATCCCTACGACGATTTGAAGAAGATATTCCATGAGCCGAAGCGCCTGGCGATCATGTCGGCGCTGTGCGCGTCGAGCTCGGGAGGGATGACCTTCACCGAGCTCAAGCTGGCCTGCGAGGCCTCCGACGGCAATCTGAACCGGCATCTAAAGGTCCTCCAGGACGCGGGAGCGGTAAAGCTCAGCAAGAAGTTCGTCAGGCTGAAGCCTTGCACCACCATCCGTCTTTCAGAGAAGGGAGTGGATCAGTTCAACGATTATCTGCGGGCCTTGGAGCTTGTGCTGAGGGAGGCCATGAGCGCTTTGCCTGCTGCGAGGGCAAAGGACGCCGCTATACCGCATGGCGGCGGTGTCGCCGCTGTTCGCCTGCGAGGTGGTGCATCATGAACAACAGGGTGCGTTATCCGGAAGCTATGGCAGGGACAGCCCTTCTGCTGCTTCTGCTGCCTTTGGCGGGTCTTCGCTTGACGGGGAGGCTTACCCCCGGATACCTCGAGTTCCCCCCGGTCTCGCAGTACGTCGAGCATGCGGGGTTCTCATGGGTGGCATTCGCCCTCCTGGCTATGCTTGTCATCGCGGTAGTCTGCCTGTTTGTCGCGAGAGTCGTAAAAGCGAACCTCTGCGAATTTCGCAAGCTCCCCGGGGGCGGTGACCTGAACGGCTCTGATAGACAGGATAAACAGGGGGAAAGGCACAAGTGGCCCTGGTGGGGAACACTGGGGATAGTTGCCGGGATATGCTCCTGGTTCCTGGCATGGACACGCCTCGAGTGGTTCTCTAGTTTCCAGGACATGACATTTACACCCTTGTGGGTGTCCTACATTGTGACAGTCAACGCATGTGCATCCAGGCGGACGGGAAGGTGCATGATGCTGGACAACAAGACATATTTCGCGTCTCTTTTCCTGGCCAGCGCGTGCTTCTGGTGGAGTTTCGAATATCTCAACCGTTTTGTTCAGAACTGGTTTTACGAGGGTGTCTGCGGCATGGGCGCTATGGAATATTTTCTTTTCGCCACGCTTCCTTTCTCGACTGTCCTCCCGGCAGTGCTGGGCACACGCGACCTGCTCGGTTCATTTCCCCGGCTGTCTCCCGGGCTAGACAGATTCATCTGTTTTAGACTCGATTCCAAGCCTGCCGCCGCGACAATCTTCCTGTTGTCCTCCGCGGGGATGCTGATGCTCGGGATATTCCCAAGCCAGCTCTTCCCGCTGCTCTGGCTCGCGCCGCTGGGAATGCTGTCGGCCACGATGATGCTCTACGGCAGAAAAACATTCCTTGCGGATATCGCAGACGGCGACTGGAGAGATGTCTGCCTGCTGGCGGCAGCGGCGCTGTGCTGCGGTTTCTTCTGGGAGATGTGGAACTGGCACAGCCTCGCCAAGTGGACATACGCCATACCCTACGTTGACGCGATGAGGATATTCGAGATGCCTGTTTTGGGGTACTCGGGCTATCTGCCATTCGGCCTGGTGTGCTCGGTGGCGGCAAAGGCCTTCGGCCTCCACAAGGGAATGAGGATTCCTAAATTCAAGGCAATCGCCAAGGCTTCGGCCTGCGCGGCGATCTTCGTCATTGCCTTGTACTCTTTCCCGGCTTGGTGGTGCTCGAGGGGGGCAGGGCTGTGGTACGACAACGATCCCGCGCTCCAGAACGCCCTGGCACGCCATGTTGACTTCATTGTCAGGCAATCCCTTTCAAGGGAGAATTTCTCCACTGGATCGGCGCAGTTCGACGGGGAATGGCTTTTCGGGTCATACATGATGGCGGCGATGGGCTTCGGGCAGATGGCCATGAAGCACGCCGAACATAGACAGCAGCATCTTTCCTCGATGGAGCTTTGCCTGGACAGGATTCTTGATCCCGGCACCAGATCCTTCGACCTGGAGGTGTGGGGCAGCGACCCGATAGACGATATCGGATCTGAAAAGGACCATGCGGCGTTTCTTGGCTACTTCAATCTTGCGCTCTCGCTGCATCGCAGCTTGGTGTTGGAGTCGAGGTTCGCTGAACTGAACGACCGCATATCAAAACACCTGCTCGACAGGCTCGGACAAAGCACCCTGCGCCTGCTGCAGAGCTACCCCGGCGAGATTTACCCCGTTGACAACTGCGCCGTGCTGGGCTCGGCAATGCTGCACCATAAACTCACTGGGATGGGCAGCGGGGAGCTTCTGGAGGAATCCCTTCGTCTCCTAGAGGCGCGCTATACCGACAAGGATACCGGGCTGCTGATACAGTGCATAAATCCCTTGTCCGGCGAAAGGGCGGACCACCCCAGAGGCTCGGGAACATCCCTGGGCATCTACATGCTTTCCTTCGGGGAGCCAGCCATGGCAGGGAGGCTCTACAAAAGCCTCAAGGACGAGCTGTCTTCATCATTCCTGAGATTCGGCGGGGTGAAGGAGTACCCGGCAGGGCTGCGAGGTGAAACAGGCGATATAGACTCCGGGCCTATATTCCTGGGTTTCAGCGCCTCGGCCACGGGATTTTCAATCTCCGGTGCGAGGATGTTCCGTGACAGGCATTTCTTCATCAGGCTCTATGCCACTCTGTGCCTCGCGGGTGCTCCCTCCCAAAGGGACGGCAAACTCCAGTTCATCACCGGGGGAGCCATCGGCAACGCTATAATATTCGCCATGCTTACCGCGCCTGAAAGGGATGATAAATGAAGACAGCATACAAAAGACACCTCCTAGACCTGGCGGGGATAGTGCTGATCCTGGTGATATACTATGTTCTTTCCGTCTACTGCTCGCGCAACGATGTTGCATCGAAGCTGCTTGCCCGTGGCAGCGGGGCGGATATCTCTCACATGGCCGCGGCACTGCTATTCGTCGCATTTCGCGTCTTTGTCATAACCCTTCTACCGGCATGCGTCTTGCTTAGAATCGCCACGGCGACACTTTTCAGTATGAAATGAAGACATTTTTACAGGCAGTCTGCGCAGACCTGACAACCCTTTGCAGGGGAAAGCCCGGCGAGCTATCGGCATGGCTTGAGCCCGGCCACACCGGCAAACTCTTTTCATGTCTCTTCTGGATTATCCTTGGAAGCAGCTCGTTCGGGTTTGCCGTGGGCATCTGGCGCGCACCGCTGCAGGCTACCTTCGTCGCACTGAAGTTCCCAATGCTAATACTGCTGACCACCCTTGGCAACGGCATTCTCAACGGGGCTCTCGCACAGGTTCTGGGTGTCCCGATAGGCTTCAGAAAGTCCATTATGGCCGTTCTCATGTCGTTCGCTGTCGCGTCAATCATCCTCGGGTCGCTCTCGACGCTGGTGATCTTCATGGTTCTCAACGCACCAGCCATGGATGACATGGAGGGCGCCAACAGTGCCTACAGGGCCATACTGCTGTCAATCGTTCTGGTAATAGCCTTCGCCGGGACCATGTCGAACCTGCATCTGCACCGTCTGGTCGAGCATGTCGGCAAATCAAGACTCCACGCCTCGCAGATAATCCTGGCTTGGCTGGCGGTAAATCTTCTTCTCGGCGGACAGTTGTCATGGATATTGAGGCCTTTCATCGGCACCCCGGGCGCCCCCGTGGAGTTCTTCAGGGAAGCCGCATTCGAAGGGAATTTCTTAGAGATCGTATGGATTACAGCATTGCGTCTGCTCTGAATAGCAGGCGACATGGCTCAATAGATTCGGGATCACAGATTGAATCGGGAATAACAGTATTAAGGAGGTCGCAATGAATGCCAGTCAGGAAGAAAGGAACATGTCAGGGGAGCCGTGGAAGAACAATCAAGGCCTTGTCGGACCGATGAGGACAGTGGAGGTGCTGCTCAAGAACCCCGCCGCACTCGTGGACGGGCTCAAGCCGGGCGGCGAGCGATGGGGCACAATGGTCGGCATCCTGATTGTCCTGAGCGTAGGGATGTTGGCTTACGGAGCCGTCGTCGGCAGCTTCTCCGGCGGGTCGCAGATATATCTCGCGCCATTGAAAATCTGGGCGGGGCTCGCGCTCACGGCGCTGTTCTGTTTCCCCAGCTTCTATATTTTCTCCTGCCTTGCCCAGGCCGACATATCCCCCGGTGAGTCCTTCGCGATCATGCTTGGCAGCCTGACCCTCTGCGCCATCCTGCTTACCGGTTTCGCTCCGGTGGCATGGGTGTTCTCGCAGTCCACCAACGGGATAGCCTTCATGGGGTTCTTCCACCTGCTCTTCTGGCTGGTCAGCCTGTCCTTCGGCAACCGATTCATATATATGGCCATTAAGCGCAGAGATGCCACAAAGCTTGTCTTCGTCAGATTCTGGGCCGTGATATTTTTGCTCACCTCCCTGCAGATGATGACCGCCCTGCGCCCGCTTGTCGGCACCTCCGAAGACCTGCTCCCCCAAGAAAAGAAATTCTTCCTAGAGCACTGGATGGATTGCATCTCAGGCAAGGCATTCGCCACGATGAAATAGCGGGCACAGACAGTTGACGGTATGCACCAGGCATTTCGTCAAGGGCCTCGCCGATCACGGGTTCAAGGTCACTTCCTTGGACAGGACTGCGCCGGCGGAGCATCCCTGCGCTCCAAGCCCCTTATTCCTCGACGACGTCGTTGCTGAGGACACCGATGTTCTCGATCTCGACCTCGACTATGTCCCCGTGCTTGATCGGGCCGACACCTGCGGGTGTGCCTGTGGTTATCAGGTCTCCGGGCTCGAGCGTGAAGTTTCTAGAGATGAAGGCTATCATCTTGGGTATGTTGAATATCATCATCGAGGTTCTGGATTCCTGGACGGTCTTGCCGTTCAGCCGGCATGAAAGACGGAGGTTCTGTGGGTCGCCGATCTTGTCCGGGGTCACTAGCCTGGGGCCAACAGGGGCGAAGGTGTCGAGGGATTTGCCCCTGAACCAGCCGGAGATGTCGCTCTTCTGGAGGTTCCTCTGGCTCACGTCGTTCAGGCAGGTGTATCCCATGACATAGCCCAGCGCGTCCTCCTCCGGGATGTTCTTGCATCGTCTTGAGATGACGAATGCCAGCTCGGCCTCGTAGTCCACCCGTGACGGTGATTCGAATGAGTATCCCTTCAGTAATGAAGGTATGACGATGGGGTCCCCGTGTCCGACCAGGGCGTTCGGGGTGATGGCGAAGAGGACTGGCTCGGCGGGGATGGCGTCATCGAAATTTGAGACGTTGATCTTCGAGTGCTCCTTTATGTGGTCGAGATAGTTCTTGCCCAGGGCAATGATCTTGGAGGGGGCAAGGTCGTAGGAAGTATCGCCGTCATTAATTGGAAGTCTTATCATATTTTGCTCCTTGACATTTCATTTTCAGCCGTGAATCTACACAGTCAGGATTTTTTTTCAAGCGGCGCAGGGCCTGTTGCCATGTTTTTTCTGGCAAGATTGCTTTTGCCTTCTTGCAGCGCCCGGATCATGTGCTAGATTACAAGCCGTTTTATGGTTCTTGCTTCGGCAAGCTGACTGCAGGCATGGTCCTGCCGGTTTTGTTTATCTTAATGAACGAGAAGAGGGTAAAGATATGACAAAGGAAGAGATATCCGGGGCGATAGTCGGAATTATCGAGGACATCCTGCCTGAAGGCGACTGCTCCGGGCTGGATGCCGGCCAAAAACTCAGAGAGCAGCTGGATCTGGACTCAATGGATTTCCTGGATATTGTCATGGAGCTTAGAAAGCAATATGGAGTGGAGGTCCCAGAGGAGGATTATCCGCGGCTGGCGACTCTGGATAGCTGCATTGAATATCTCGAGCCGAAGCTTGCAGGCAAATAGACCTTGCCCTTGCAATACCTGAATTCCTTCCGGTTAAAGGTTGACATCTGACATTGATTGTGATAGAATATCGACATGAAGCAGCATAGGTCCTACAAGTTCAAGATATCGGGTTACCCGATGAAAAGGATGCTGGTTTGCCCGGCATGCCATGAGTTGCTGAACCGCACCGACATTGAGTACTTCTCCTTGTGTCCCTACTGTTCATGCGAGCTTGACCTCACGGACGAGCTGGAGGATTTTCTTATCGAGCCGATAGTGAGCGGTTGGGTCGCAAGGGAGCACCATCAGCATATCTCCGGCGACATAGGCTCCTGCAGCTTGGGCTTCTAGGGTTTAATCCACCTGCCACCCCTTTCCTGAAAATTCTTTGATTTTTCCTTCCGAAGTGGCTTGACTATATTCGAGAAACGGTTATTTTACGTGTCCGCTTGCGTAAAAAGCGAGGGTCTCCTGTGCTCTTCGGGGTGCCTCGGAGCCTTGGAAAGTCATTTTTTGGTGTCATAAGATAAACAGGTTGTAGCAAATGAAAGTCAGAGCCTCTGTGAAACGGCGGTGCGAGCACTGTCAGATAATCAAGCGAAAGGGGATCATTAGGGTCCTGTGTCCACGCAATGCCCGCCATAAGCAAAGGCAGGGTTAATATAATATTTGAGGAATAAATTATGCCACGAATACTTGGAGTTGACATTCCCGGCAACAAGAGGATAGAATATTCTCTGCGTTACATCTACGGGGTTGGGCCTGCCAGGGCGCTGGAGATAGCCAAGAAGGCTGGAGTTCCGAAGGGGCTCCGCGCTTCCGAGCTAACCGACGACCACATCACGAAGATAACTTCCATCCTTCAGAACGAGCTTACGGTCGAGGGTGATCTTAGACGAATGATCGCCCAGGATATCCGGAGGCTACAGACCATAGGCTCCTACCGTGGGTTCCGTCACCGGCGCGGCCTGCCTGTGCGCGGTCAACGCACAAAGACGAACGCGCGCACCCGCAAGGGACGCAAGCAGACTGTAGGGGCAATTAGAGACAAGACTCAACGCAAGCTCGCTGGCAACTAGAAGTTAGCGGGGGCTCCAAATTATATATAATAATAAGGTTATAATTCAATGGCGGAAAAAGAAAATAGTGTTGCGGACATTCCGGTCGACAACGAAGAGCAGACCTTGACGGGAGACATTGCTGACTCCCAGGATTCAGAGGGACCTGAAGGCTCGGATGCGGCATCCACAACGGTCAAGAGAGCCAAGGGCGCGCGCTCCATCCCCTCGGGGATTGCGGTCGTCAACGCCACATTCAACAACACCAAAGTGACCTTCACGGATCTGCACGGCAACACCTTGTGCTGGTCGAGCGGAGGCAAGATCGGGATGAAAGGTTCGCGCAAGAGCACCGCCTACGCGGCTCAGGTTGTAGCGACGGACGCTGCGAAGAAGGCACAGGCTCTGGGGATGAGGGAGGTGGAGGTAAGGATAAAAGGCCCTGGCGCGGGACGCGAATCAGCCGTGCGAGGGATTGCCGCCTCAGGAATGGAGATAACTACTCTGAAGGACATCACACCGGTTCCGCACAACGGCTGCAAGCCGCCCAAGAGAAGAAGGGTCTAGCGGTTGCGGGTTGGCGCTGGGGGGGGCGATATTCTTTTGAGTACCGAAGTTATTGTCTTTTGTTTTGGAAAATGTTTGTAGAAAGAATAATTGACCTTTTGTGATAATGAAGCACCAGAGGTCTCTAGGAGGAACGGACATGGCATTTGTTTCTGGATTTCCTGTACCGAAGTCGGTTCAGCTTGACGAGGAGAGCGCCACAGGTGTTTATGGCAGATTCACGATCGAGCCGCTGCAGGCCGGTTTCGGGCATACACTGGGCAATTCGCTGCGTCGGATACTTCTTTCGTCGCTGGAGGGAGCCGCGATCAAGGCGATGAGGATAGACGGTGTTTCGCACGAGTTCGCGACGATGCCGAATGTGATAGAGGATGTCACTGAGATAGTCCTCAACCTCAAGAGAGTCAAGCTGATGCTTCATTCTGATTCCCCGAAGGTTTTGGAGCTTCGCAAGGATGTTGCCGGTCCGGTAACCGCGGGCGACATCATTACCGACGGCACAGTAGAGGTTCTTAATCCCGAGCAGATAATCTGCACACTCGACAAGAAGGTTTCATTCCGAGCCGAGCTCGAGATATCAAAAGGCCGCGGATATGTGCCTTCTGATAAGAACAAGAGTGAGGATCATCCCATAGGCACGATACCAATAGACTCCCTTTACAGCCCAGTTTCGAGGGTGAGGTACGATGTCGGTGCGGCAAGGGTAGGCGAGGAGACGGAGATGGACAGTCTGCACATGGAAATATGGACTGACGGTCGAGTCGGCCCGCAGTCGGCTCTGGAAGATGCTGCCAGGATCATGCAGGAGCATCTGCGTCCGTTCTTTGGAGGCCAGATAGGCGAAGACGACTCCATTGCCGTGATGTCCGAGGAAGATCAGAAGCTTTACAAGATATTGATCCAGCCTGTAGAGAATATTGAGCTTTCGGTAAGGGCTCAGAACTGCCTGAACAACGCCGAGATCAAGATTCTTGGCGAACTTTGCAACAAGACCGAGGCTAAGATGCTGAAGTACCGCAACTTCGGCAAGAAGTCCCTTGACGAGATCAAGGGCAAGCTTGAGGATTTCGGGCTGTCTCTTGGCATGCAGATGAGCGACCAGCTTCTTGCCGCTCTGGATGCCGAGGCGGAGAGGCTGAAGACACCGGTTAAGAACGAAAACTAGTAAGGAATAACAATGCGTCATCGAAAGCATACATTCAAGATCGGCAGGTCGGGCGCGCATCGCAGGTCTCTTCTGGCGAATCAGGTTTGCAGCCTGATAACGGAAGGTGAGATCCGCACGACCGTCACAAAAGCCAAGGAGACCCGCAGACTTGCGGAAAAGATGGTGACACTAGGCAAGACCGGGGATCTCCACAGGAGGCGTTTGGCAGTTTCTCGTCTCAGAGACAAGGCCGCTGTGGCTTTGCTGTTCAGCGAGATAGCTCCCAAATACAGCGGCCGTGAAGGCGGCTATACGCGGATAGTCCGGACTGGTCAAAGGACCGGTGACGGAGCAGACATGTGCCTGCTCCAATGGGTTGAGCAGGAAGGTAAGTCTTCCTCCAAGCCTAAGAAGTCGAAGGGCGTCAAGGACAACAAGGGAGTCGCTGAATCAGCCAAGTTGGAGGGTGATGCTTCCGGAGCCGAAAAGACGGCTGACAGCACTGAGGCTTCCAGGGAATAGGCTTCAGCGCCCCGGATCATCCGATTCCCGTGTCAGCAACTTCCTTACTTTGTGGATTCTTTCCCACTTTGTCTGGTTTCCCTGTCGCCGGACCCTGCTTTCCAGGATCCATGCCAGGGGGTTGAATATTCTTGACAGCTTAAGCGGCAGCGCCGATTCCAGCAATCTTGCCTGTATAGTGAAGTTGAAGTCGTCGTTTTCCCAGAAGAATGCTCCCTTGGCGGTCAGGCTTATTACGGTGCCATCTGTCCTGATGTTGTCTGAGAACACGTGATCCTTGCGGAATTCGAGATCTGCGTCGAGTGTAGTGATGTTTCCCCAGTCCCTTCCGGTGAACTTTGCAGTCAGCTCGCCAAACTCGTTGATTATCGGTATATCCCAGAGATCGGCTTCTTTGACCCATACTCTTCCGCTGCCAGTTATGGAAGTCCTGTCAATTCCCTCTTCTGTATCCTCTATTATGAAATCGTTGCGCAAGGAAATAGACAACTTCCCTTTGTCCTGTCTGCCCATATCCTCCCCGACGAACTCGCTCAGTCTGGCTAGGGCGGAGTTTTCGATGTCGAGCTCCAGTTTTCCAGCCCAGGTCTCCAAGTCCATGAAGAAATCAATCTGCATGTCGCCGCCATAAAGTTTGCCCCGTCCGTCCTTGATGAACATCTCGTAGCCTTTGAAGAAGAGATCCGCGCTGAAGTTCTCGACCGGCAACTGGGACCACTCGGCGGGAGAATCTATGATTTTTACTCTGTAGATGGTGTTTGGTATGTTGATGAAATCAACGATTCCGCCTGCTTCCACGTGCATGGGCTTGTCCATCACCAAAGTCCCGCTCTCCCAAAAGCTGAAGATGCATTTCAACAGCTCGTCTCCCGGCAGATTGCCGTTGATCTCGGATAAGAACCTGTCGTTATGCTTCCCAGAGTCTTTGAAGTAATCCGACTCAAGGTCGTTCCTGTAGTCGTCGCTGTTGTCGTATACCAAAGCTAAAGTGGCCATCGAGTCGGTCTTGTGCAGGGTCATTGCGGGAATTATGAAAAGAGATTCCGAATCCAGGTAGAACGTTGCAATCCCGCTGGTGAAGTTTATTTCACGGAAAGAGAATTTGTTTATTGCCGCCACGCCTGAGGCGAATATGAAAGGTTTGGGTTTTCCGAGCTGCGCGTGGACATTGGCCTTGATCTCGATATCCTCCGGGTCGGAAGGCAATACGAATTCGCTGGAGAACTCGTCCAGAACTTTCTTGAATTCCTCAGGCAGGATCCCCATGAATACCATTGGGGAGCCTTTGCACACGATGCTTGCTTCAGCCGTCTCGTCGTTGAAGTGGTATCTGAAACCTCCCGCCACGCTGCTGCTGTCTGTGCTGAAGGAGAAGCTGTGTGTGCTGAACACCTTGTCGGAAACACTGATATCCGCCTTGAAATCCCTCACCGGAATATTTTTTATTGAGAGTGAAGGGATGGCAACCGACAGGTCGCCGGTGAATTTTTTGGAGTCCATGGAGAAGTTTTCCAATCTGGACTCCATGCTGAATGGCTCGTTATGGATAGCAATAGATTCAGGGATTTGGAACACGTCCCTGCCTTGGGTCAGCTTAGCGAACTCGCCTGGAAGCATGAGGACGGCCATCCTCCCGGTAATCTCATTTTTGAAAAGGTCGAGGGATGCTGTTATTTCTGCGCTTCCACCCTCCGGGAAGGTCATGTTCAGATTGTCAAGACGCATGATGTATTGGTTGAGCGATACAAGCCCTTTTAACGAGGTGATCTTGAAATCCCCGACGGAGAATGCGGGGATTGAAACGTTTGCCTTTATAGTGCTGATTTCCGGCGAACTTGCGTCAAGATTGAAAACAAGGCGGCAAGCCGGCCTGCCGCCACGGGAGATGTCCTCCTGCCGGAGCCCGATTATCTCCCGATATATCCTCGCGCGCGTGAGATAAGGGATCTTCCGCAACATGGATGAGGGGTTAAACTGTGAGGATGCTCCCTTCTTTGACTTTCCCGGTTGGGACATGAACTCTGGAAAGGGTATGTTTCTGAATGATCCTGCGGCTGAGAAATCGAATGGGTCGAGATTGCCATAAAGATATTTTATCGAGACCTCGTCCGCCTCGACATATACAGCGGCGTTGAAATTCTCGATGCTTATGCAGTCGTTTGCCCCCTCCTCCCCGGCCTCTGGGAAAAGCGTGAACCTTGTGGCGCCGTCCTTTACCTCAAGATAGCTTATGCGTACAAGATAACTGCGCGATGGCGCAAGTGAGAAACCAAGTTTCAGCGTGTGTGCCCGGAAAAAAAAATCCTCTCTCCCGTCAGTACGCAACACAGGATTGCTGAGGTTTATACCGTTTACAACCCCTAACCTGGCCTTGTCAAAGTCTAGTTCAAGCCCCAGCTCGCGCAACTTGGCCCTGATGGGTTCGGCAATGCTTTCAGGCAAACCGCGGGTCTCAAGATAGAAGTCCACGATGCAGAAGACTATCAGAAAAAACAGCGCCGAGTAGATGACCAGCCTGCGCTTGTAACGGAATTTCACATGCTTGTTCATCGGCTCGAATCTTCCCCTATGTCAATAATTTCAGAACTCAACCCGGTCAGATGCCGATTCTCTGCATCGTCTTGAGGAGTTTTTCCATGTTGGGCTGGCCAATAGGGCATAACGGCAGGCGATACTCCTCTCTGACAAGCCCCTTGCTGGCCATCGCAGCCTTGATGGGGATGGGGTTGGTCTCGAGGAAGATGTCGCGGAAGAACGGATACAAACCTCGATGCAGGCTTGAAGCCCTTATGAAATCCCCTGCCAGAGCCGCGTCAACCATTTC